>NZ_JBSGBG010000033.1:61019-104504 GCF_053601135.1 Actinosynnema sp. NPDC004786
GGGGCGTCGGCCAACCCCGGTTCCCCGCCGTCCTCCGCACGCCTGCCGGACAGGGCGTCGAGCAGGCGCACGAGTTGGCCGCGGTCGTCCCCGTCGAGGCGGTCCGTGAACGGCGCGAGGGTCGTGCGGACCTGCTCCTCGACCCGTTCCGTGAGCGCCCTGCCCTCCGGGGTGAGGGCGACGTCGGTCGCGCGGCGGTCCAGCGGTGACTTCCGCCGGGTGACGAGACCCCGCCGCTCGGCCCGCTCGACCAGGCCGGACATCGTGGACTTGTCGAGCCCCAGGAACGCGGCGAGGTCCGTCATGCGGGGACGGCGGTCGCGCAGCAGGCCGAGCAGCCGCAGCTGGGTCAGCGACAGGTCGTGCTCGGCGCCGATGCGGGTGAGCACGGCCATCACCCGGAACGAGATCCGGACCAGGGCGTCTTCGAGGTCGTCGTCGGGCGCGGCCACGGCGTGATCCTACTTGACATGGTTTGTAGTACCAACCACACTGCGGATAGTTGGTATTACAAACCACTTCGCGAGGAGACGCCATGCACGCCGCCGTCGTCACCGGCCCCGACGCCCCGCCCCGCTACCGCGAGCACCCCGACCCCGTCGCCGACGGCGGGCACGGGCTGGTGGTGGAGGTGCTGGCGGCCGGGCTGCACCGCCTGGTCCGGGCGCGGGCCAACGGCACGCACTACAGCGGCGCCGGCACGTTCCCGCTGGTCCCCGGCGTGGACGGCGTCGTGCGCGACGGGGACGGCAACCTCCGGTACGCGGTGCTGGAGGACACGGCGCTGGGCACGTTCGCCGAGCGGACCGTGATCGACCCCCGCCGCAGCGTGGCGCTGCCCGCCGACGTCGACCCGGTGCTCATCGCCGCCGCGATGAACCCGGCGATGTCGTCCTGGGTCGCGCTGCGCCGCCGCATCGCGTTCCGGGAGGGGCAGAGCGTCCTCGTCCTGGGGGCGACCGGCAGCGCCGGGCGCATGGCGGTGCAGATCGCCAGGCGGTTCGGGGCCGCGCGGGTGATCGCCGCCGGCCGGGACGCCACCCGCCTCGCCCCGCTGGTCGACCTGGGCGCGGACGAGGCGGTGACGTTCGACCGCGCCGCCCGCGTCGCCGACGTCGACGTGGTCCTCGACTACGTGTGGGGCGAGGCGTCCGCCCGCGTGATGACCGCGGTGGTCACCGCCCGGCGCGACCGCGGCGCACCGCTGGAGTGGGTCCAGATCGGGTCCGTCGCCGGCGAGACGAGCCCCGTGCCCGCCGCCGTGCTGCGCGCGTCCCGCCTCCGGCTCCTCGGCAGCGGCATCGGCTCGGTGCCGGCCCGCGACTTCCTCGTCGAGCTGCCGGAACTGGCCCTGGCGGTGCACCGCGGCGCGATCGACGTGCGGGCGCGGGCCGTGCCCCTCTCCCGGGTCGCCGAGACGTGGGACGCGGAGACGGACGACCGCGTCGTCTACGTCCCGTGACGTCCCGGGGGGCGAGCGGCCGCCGCCCCGGCGAGCCATCGCTAGGATCCGCCCGGTGATCGGACTTCGGGGGGTTCCGGCGCTGTGGCGCCGGCACGCGCTGTGGTACCCGGTGGCGGGGGTGTCGCTCTTCGTCGGGTCGCTCGTGCCCGCGCTGCACAACCACGGCACGCACTTCGGCGGCGTGCCCGCCCGCCCGTTCGACGCGCTCGCCATCGTCGCCATCGCGTTGCAGTGCGCCCCTCTGCTCGCGTGCCGCCGGTGGCCCGTCGCGTGCCTCGCCGTGGTGTCGCTGGGTTTCGCGCTCGACCAGCTCCGCGGCTACCACACGTTCGCGGGCACGGCGCTGGTGATCGCGGTGGTGACCGCGGCCTCGCGGCTGGAACGGCGGCGGGGCGCGGCGGCGCTGGTGTTCTCGCTGGCGTACGCGGGCTTCGCGTGCCTGTTCCCGTTGCGGGGCGCGGGGGAGCCGCTGGTCGAGGTGGTGACGTTCTACGGCGCGCTGGTGCTGTTGGCGACCCTCGGCTCGTGGCTGCGCGCCTCCAGGATCGCGGAGGCCGAACGCCGCCGCCGGGTCGCCGAGGACACCCGCGCCGCCGAACGCGCCCGCGTCGCCCGCGAGCTGCACGACGTCGTGACCCACCACGTGACCGCGATGGTCGTGCAGGCGGAGGCCGCCCGGTACCTGTCCGCGAGACCCGAGCGGCTGGACGAGTCGCTGACCGCCGTCGCCGACACCGGGCGGCAGGCGCTCAGCGACCTGCGGCACCTGCTCGACGTGCTGAACCCCGCGACCCCGTCCGCCGTCGGCCTGCGCCCGCTGGTGGAGCGGACCCGCCGCGCCGGCCAGCCGGTCGAGTTCACCGAGGACGGCACGGCCAACCCCGGCGGCAGCGCGGGTCCGGTCGTGTACCGGGTGGTGCAGGAGGCGCTGACCAACGCCCTCAAGCACGCTCGCGGCAGCCGCACCTCGGTGCACGTGAGCCACGGCGAGCGGGACGTCACCGTGCGGGTCAGCACGGACGGCGGCGCCGCCGCGCCGGCCGTCCCGCCCGGCGGCGGGCACGGCCTCGCCGGGCTCCGGGAGCGGATCGACGGCTTGGGCGGCGAGTTCAGCGCGGGCCACGACCCGGACGGCGCCTTCCACGTGCGCGCCCGCGTGCCGGAGGGCGTGCCGTGATCCGCGTGCTGGTCTGCGACGACCAGGTGCTGGTGCGCACCGGGCTCGTGACGATCATCGACGCCCAGCCCGACCTGGAGGTGGCCGGCGAGTGCGGTGACGGGCAGGCCGCGGTCGACCTCGCCCGGCGGCTGGAGCCCGACGTCGTCGTGATGGACGTCCGCATGCCGGTGCTCGACGGCATCGCGGCCACCCGCCTGCTCGCGGGCGCGGACGTGCGGCGGCCGGTCAAGGTGCTCGTGGTGACCACGTTCAACCTGGACGAGTACGTGTACGAGGCGTTGCGGGCCGGGGCGAGCGGGTTCCTGCTCAAGGACGCGCCGCCGGACCGGCTGCTGCACGGGATCCGCACGGTGGCGTCCGGCGCGGCGCTGCTCGACCCCGAGGTGACCCGGGAACTCGTCGGCCGGTTCGCCACGCGCATCCGGCCCGCCGCGCCGGACCCGAACGGCACCCCGCTGACGCCGCGCGAGCTGGAGGTGCTGCACCTCGTCGCGGACGGCCTGTCCAACCGCGAGATCGCCGCGGCGCTGGTGCTCAGCCCGGAGACGGTGAAGACGTTCGTGTCGCGCATCCTCGCGAAGCTCGGCCTCCGCGACCGCGTCCAGGCCGTCGTCTACGCCTACCGGCACGGCCTGGTCAGCTGACCGGCCCGGGTCGGGTCGCGCCCGGCGGACGCCGCCCGACCGGGCACCGCGCCGAAGACGCGCGCGGGGTCGTCGCGGACCTCCTCGCCCTCGCGCCGCCACGTGCCCGACCCGGGGCGGTAGGGGTTCTTGCGCGCCGGGGCCGCGACCTCCGCGACGTGCCGGCGCAGCGCCACCCGGAGCGGCCGGGCGAAGCCCCGGTACAGCGCCTCCCGCAGGTACGGGTGGCGGAACGCCAGCTCGTCGCCCGCCTCGACCAGCACCGAGGCGCGCACCGCCTCCTCCAGCACGCCCACCAGGTCCGGCGCGGAGCGCCCGGTGACCGCGCACAGCGCGTCCACCCGGAACGCCACCCCCAGCAGCGCGGCCGACCGCAGCACCTCCCGCGTGGCGGGCGACACCGAGTCCAGCGCGCGGTCCACCACGCCCGGCAACGACGGCGCCCGGTCGACGGCGGCCCGGTCCACCACGGCCACGCCGTCCACCACGCGCACGGCCCCGTCGCGCACCAGGGCGTGCGCGACCTCGTGCGCGTAGAGCGGGTGGCCCGCGGTGCGGCGGGCCACCTCGCGCAGCACCTCGCCGGGCCGCCCGCCGACCACCCGCCCGACCAGCTCCTCGGTGTCCCGGGCCGCCAGCGGTCCCAGGGCGAGCACGTGCCCGTGCCGCGCCTCGACGCCGCGCCGCAGGCCGGTCAGCTCCCGGCGGGCGGGATCGGGGCGGGACGCGGCGACCAGCAGCAGCGGCAACCGGCGCGTGGCGTCGAGCAGCCGGTACCACATCAGCAGGCCGGCGTCGTCCGCCCGGTGCAGGTCGTCGAGCACGAGCAGCAGCGGGCCGTCGGCGCAGATCCGGTCCACCAGGCCGAGCAACCGGTCGACCGCGGCCGGGAGCGGGTCCTGGCGGGTGCGGTCTTGGTGGGCCGGGTCGTGGCGGGCCGGGTCGTGGCGGGCCGGGGCGTGACGGGTCGGGTTCCGGTGGTCCGGGACGTGGCACGGCCGCCCGTCCGGGCGCAGGTCGAGGCAGTCGTGGACGGCCTGGAGCGGGAACCGCCTGCCGGACTCGTCGGCGACCGCCCAGCCGACCTGGCAGCCACGCCGCGCCGCGTCCGCCAGTGCGGCGGTCAGCAGCGCGGACTTGCCGATGCCCGCCTCGCCCTCGACCCACACCGCCGCGCCGCGCCCGGCCGCCACGTCCGCGACCAGGCCGCGCAGCAGCGCGATCTCGTCCCGCCGGCCGACGAACCCGTCCGCCCCGCCACCGCCACCCGCCGCCCCCGCCTCGCAGACCCGCTCCGCTTCGCCGTCCGGCACGCCCACGCTCGCCGCTCCGGTCTCCCGGGCCGCCCCGGCCACGTCCACTGCTCCGACTTCGCCGGCGAGCCCGGCCATGCCTCCCGCTCCGGCGTCCCGGGCCGTTCCAGGGGTGCGCGCCGCCTCGGCCACGTGCGGCGGCACGGTGAGCAGGCGGCGGTGTTCCGGTGTGCCGGTGACGATCCGCTGGTGCAGGTCCCGCAGCACGCGCCCCGGCTCGACCCCCTGCCCGTCCACCAGCGCCCGGCGCGCCTCGCGGAACGCCTCCAGCGCCTCGGCCTGCCGCCCGGAGCGGTCCAGCGCCACCATCAGCACCTCCCACAGCGACTCGCGCTGCGGGTGCTCGCCCACCAAGCCGCCCAGCTCGGCCACCACCTCCCGGTGCGCGCCCAGCTCCAGCGCCGCACGGGCCTTCAGCTCCACGGCGCTCAGCCGCAGCTCCTCCAACCTCCGCCGCTCGACCTCGGCGAACGGCCCCGGCACGCCGGAGTACGCCTCGCCGTGCCACAGGCCGAGCGCGTCCTCCAGCGCGGCGCGGGCGGCGCGGTGGTCGCCCGCGTCCAGGCGCAGCCGGGCGTCGGACCTGGCCCGCGCGAACACCTCCGCGTCCACCGCGCCGACCGCCAGGCGCAGCGAGTAGCCCGACGTCTGCGACACCAGCACGTCA
The DNA here is from genome assembly GCF_053601135.1 of Actinosynnema sp. NPDC004786. Lineage (NCBI taxonomy): Bacteria > Bacillati > Actinomycetota > Actinomycetes > Pseudonocardiales > Pseudonocardiaceae > Actinosynnema > Actinosynnema sp. NPDC004786. The sequence continues at coordinate 66,289 of NZ_JBSGBG010000033.1, forward strand.
CGCGCCGGTCCGAGCGCCCGGCGCAGCCCGGACACGTAGGTGTGCAGGCTGCCGACCGCGCTGGCGGGCGGCGCGTCGCCCCACAGGCCGTCGACCAGCTCGTCCCGGGAGACCAGCCGGTTCGCCCGCGCCGTCAGCAGGCCCAGCACCGCCCGCTGCCGGGCGGGCCCCAACGGGCGCTCCTCCCCGCCGAGCCAGGCCCGCACCGGGCCCAGCACGCTCACCCGCACCCCGTCTCCGGAACTGGTCGACATCCCGATCCCCCGATCCCGTGATCCGCTCGTCAGACGGGTGCACGGGACTCCCGCGGATCCGGTTCACCTCTCGCGCCGCGTTCACCCGGCCGGCGCAGGGCCGCACCCGATCGCCCGGTCGGGCGAGGCAGAACCGGGGGTAAGGACGGGCAGAACGGGCCGCCCGGTCTTCTCCTCGGCGCGCGGCGTGTGGTGGGGTCGGTGCACATCCCCGGTACGGGGCGAACCTGGGGGCCGGGTCGCGACGGTGACCGGTTCCCGCGCGGAGGGTGCGATGGACGTGCGGTCCGATGGCGAGACGGGTGGCCCGGGTCGCGCCTCCCCGCCCGAGCGGTTCGCCGGCGACCTGTTCCTCCAGCTCGCCCGCCGCGGGTGGCTGGTGCTGGAACCCGCGCAGGCGCAGCGCGTGATCGGCGAGCTGGAGCGGACGCTGGACGAGGTCCGGTCGCGGCTGCGCAGGCTGGAGCTGTCGCGCAGGCTGCGCGACGCGTCCGGGGACGACGTGGCTCCCGACGTGGACCGGCTCGTGGTCGACGCGGTGTTCGCCGGGCAGCTCAACTCCGACAGCTGGGAACGGGCGCTGGTCGAGCTGCCCAAGTACATCGAGGCCCTGCGGATCGCGGGGCGCAACGCCGGGCGGCCGCGGTGACCGTCCCGGGACCGCCCGAGCCCGCGCGGTCGGAGCCGGACGGTGGCCGGGTCGAGCTGTCCCGGCTGGACCTGTGCGCCGAACTCGCGGCCGCGGCCGCCGAGCTGCGCCACCACCTGCTGCGGGGCGACCGCGACGTGGCGAACCTGCTCGGCGCGTGGATCGACACGCTGCTGGACGAGTGGAACCGCCGCCGCGACTGATCGCCGTGCCGCGCCACCGGACGACCCGGTGGTGGGCTCGCCCAGGACGTAGATAAACGCCTTCTCGGCCATGTGGATGGCGAGCCTGAGCCGTGCGCGGCGAACCCCTGTCCTCCCACGGCCGCCCTCGGGAAGGCTTGCCACCCCGCCGAAGACGGCTCGTCACGCACCCGGCAGCCCCGGCATGTGCGGCAACCACTCGCGTCGTGCCGGCGGACCGCGCCTTCGCGCACTCGTCGGGGCCGGGCCGGGGAGCACCCCGACCCGACCCCGACGCGGACCCGGACCACCTCGGGCCCGTCCCCCTTCACCCCCGCGGCAGGTCCGCGAGCGTGCCGCTGACGTTGAGCAGTTGCAGGCAGTTCGGGGCCTGCCGCCCGCCGGCCGGGGTGCCCGGCCGGGCGCACGTGACGGTCGCGCTCACCGCGCTGTTCTCCGGCACGTCGATCGGCGTCACCCAGTGGTAGTCCTGGTTGCGGAACGTCTCCAGCGCGATCGTGGTCACCGTGCGCTCGCCGAAGACGATGGTCAGCACGCCCTCGTCGCCCTGGTGGTTGGCCAGCACGAGGTCGGTGACGCGGAAGACCTTCCCGGCGGGCACGACGTAGCTGCCGGTGCCCTGGTCGCCGGTGTTCGTGCGGACCTCGATGGTGCCGGAGCTCTGCTGGCCGCCGCCCGTGGCGTTGCCCTGGCCCGGCTGCCCGGGCTGCCCCTGCTGCTGACCGCCCGGCGTCTGCTCGCCGCCCGGTTGCTGCCGCGGCTGGGTCTGTGAGGCGGCGGCCTGCTGCTCGCCGACCTCCACCAGCTCCTCGGCCCGGTCGTCGGCGGCCTCGCGCGCCGCGCTCTGCACGGCCGGCCGCACCAGCATCAGCCACGCCAGCACCAGGGCCAGCAGCAGCGCCAGCAACGCCAGCAGCCACTTGGGGAACACCGGGAGTTGGAGCAGCTCGCCCTCCAACTCCTCGGCGTGCGCGGTCTCGGCGGACGCGGCGGCGGCGTCGGCTGAGGTCGCGGTCACCCGCACCGGCCAGGACACCGGCGCGCCGAACCACAGCACCTTGCCGACGCGCACCCGCACCGGCAGCTCCACCCGCACCCCCGGCCCGGCGATCGCGGGCCGCTCGGGCACCGTGACGCGCAGCCGGTCGTCGGCCTCGGCCGCGACCAGCCCCACCGCGATCGGGGTGTTGCCGTCGTTGCGCACCTCGACGTGGAACCGCGCGCTGCGCCAGGCCCGGCGGCGTTCGGGCACCAACTCGGCGTGCTGCTGGAGGAACGGCTCGACGACGACCGTGGTCTCGGAGACCACCGCCGTGTCCGGCCGCTCCGCCGGCAGGACGCGCACGCCCAGCGGCACCTCGCCCGCCCGCACCTCCGGCGACCGCGGCGGCCGCAGCACCACGGTCACCTGCTCGGACGTGCCGGGGTACAGCGAGAGCCGCGCGGGCTCGACCGAGGTCCACGGTGCGCACTCGCCCACCACCTCGAACTCGTACGCCTCGACTATGTCGCTGTCGTTGCGCACCGTCAGCTTCGTGCTCGCCTCCGAACCGGGCGTGACAACCACGGTCGGGAGACCGAATTCGGTCGTTGTGGTCACCGGTCGAACGGTAGGCAGGCCGGAACCCCTTGCGGCAGGGAGAAAAGGGCACACCGGGGGCAAACAAGTGCACCGGCTGCCCCCGGACCTCCCGCGGCCCCGGCCCCGGTGCGCAGGATGGCGGCACGGGGACCGCCGGCGCGGTCCCGTTCTCGCCAGGGAGGCGGTCATGACGAGGATCCCGGTCGCGGTGTACGCCGAGGACCCGGTGCTGCGCACGGGTGTCACGCACCAACTGCGCCCGCGACCCGAGGTCGAGGTGCTCGACCCGCGCGAGCACGACCGCGCGCAGGTGTCGCTGGTCGTGGTGGACGAGGTGGACGACGCGGCGGCGTTCCTGCTGCGGCGGCTGCGGCGCTCGTCCGGCACGCGCACCGGGGTCGTGGTCGGCCGCTTCGACCAGGACGCGCTGCAGACCGTCATCGACTGCGGCGTGGCGGCGGTGGTCCGCCGCGTCGAGGCCGACCAGGACCGGTTGGTGGCCACCGCGGTCGCGCTCGCCAAGGGCGAAGCGGTGCTGCCCGGCGACCTGCTCGGCCGGCTGCTGGACCACGTGGGCCGGTTGCAGCGCGGCGTGCTCGACCCGAACGGGCCGACGCTGTCCACTTTGACCACTCGTGAGGCGGACATGCTGCGGCTCGTGTCGGAGGGGTACGACACCGCGGAGATCGCGACCCGGATGTCGTTCTCCGAGCGCACGGTGAAGAACGTGCTGCACGAGGTCACCACCCGGCTCCAGTTGCGCAACCGGGCCCACGCCGTGGGCTACGTGATGCGCCACGGCCTGATCTGACCCGCCGTGCCCCGACCGTTGCCCGAACAGCCCCCGGGGTCTTCCCCGGACGTGCCCCACCGGACCTGTCGGGCGCACGCCGCCCGCGGCGACGATCGCCTGCGACAGGCCCGTGACCGGAGGTGGAACCTTGTCCAGAAGGGCGCGTACCCGCACCCTCGCCGCCCTCGCGGCGGTCGTGGTGGCGTGCGGGGTGATCGCGGTGGTGCGTGGCGTCACCGACCCGCCCGAGGCGTCCGGCCAGCCGGGCGGGCCGCCGTCGCCCGGTCGCATCGCCTACGCGGGCACCGGGCACCGCAGCCTCGGCTACGCGGTCGACCCGCAGCCGGACCGGCTCGACCCGACCACGCCGGTGATGGGCGACGGGCCGGCCCACCACGACGACCACGTGTCGGCCCGCGGCGGCCTGCTGGTGTTCACCAGCCTGCGCGACGAACCCCGGCCCCAGGTGTACGTGCGGGGCGCGGACGGCGGCGTGCGCAAGCTGACCGAGGGCCACGACGCCGCCAACCCGCAGCTCTCGCCCGACCTGCGCACCGTCGTGTTCGCCTCGCGCGGCGACCTGTGGCTGGTCGGCGCGGCCGGCGGCGAGCCGCGGCGGCTCACCGACACCGACGCCGACGAGTCGTGGCCGACGTTCTCCCCGGACGGCTCCCAGGTCGCCTACTCGGGCGACCGCGACGGCGGTCGGGAGATCTACCGGCGGCCGGTGGCGGGCGGTCCGGAGACCCGGGTGACCGACGAGCCGGTCGGCGACGCCGACGAGCCCGCGTGGAACCCCGTGGACGGCCGCATCGCCTACACGCTGCGGGTCGACGGGGTGCCGCGGGTGCGGGTGCTGAGCGGGACCGGGGTCGGCACCCCGCTGCTGGGCGGCGACCAGGCCGCGTGGCGGGGCCACTGGCCCGCCTGGCTGCCCGACGGGACGCGCCTGCTGTTCCTGAGCCTCGACCAGACCTGCTCCTGCACGGCCGACCCCGCCGCGGTCAAGGTCTACCGGGCCGACACCGCGCCCGGACTGCCGCTCACCGCGCCGCCCGACGTGCTGCTGGGCGAGAACCGGCAGCTCAGCTCGCCGAGCTGGCAGGACGACGGCTCGGGGCCGCGGCTGCTGGTGTCCCGCACCAGCGCCCCGACCTGGTTCACCGCCACGCTCCAGGACATCCGCCCGGACGGGTCCGACCCGCGCGACCTGGGCGTGACCGTGCTGCGCGAGGACCCCGAGGCGGTCGACGACCCCAACCTGCTGTTCCGGCCCAGGGCCGGGTTCGACACGTGGGCGACCCGCCAGTCGTACTCGCCGGACGGGCGGCGGATCCTGCTCAGCCGGTTCGAGGACGAGGGTGGGCGGCGGGTGCAGCGGCTGTGGTTGGTGGACGCCGACGGCGGCAACCCGCGCCGGGTGCCCGTGGCCGACCGGCAGCCCGCGGACTGGGAGTTCGACGCCACCTTCTCGCCCGACGGCCGGTTCATCGCGTTCGCGCGGCGCTCGCCCGGCGGTGTGCGGCCCGACGGCTCGGCGAGCCGGATCGTGGTCGTGGAGGCCGACACGGGGACAGTGGCCGGTGTGCTGCGGCCGCCGCCCGAGGTCGCCGACCAGGAGGACACGCAGCCCGCGTGGTCGCCCGACGGGACCACGATCGCGTTCACCCGCGGCGTCATCAGCGACGGGCCGACCGGCGAGGTGCGCGACAACCACATCTGGACGGCGCGGGCCGGCGCGCTGGACCGGCAGCGCGACCTGAGCGCGTTGGCGTGCGGTGGCGACTGCGCGGTCACCGACGACAGCTCGGCGTTCAGCCCGGACGGGCGCGAGCTGGTGTTCAACCGCGAGTCCGACGGCCTGCTGCGGGTGCCGCTGGACGACCCGGGCCGCTGCGAGGTGCTGCTGGGCGGCGGCACGTGCGCCGGGCCCGTGGCCAACCCGGCCGGGCCGTTCCAGCCGCGTGACGCCGCGTACGCGCCGGACGGCCGGATCGTGCTGACCACCCGGCGGGCCGGCGACGCCCGCTCGCCGGAGGAGCTGGCCGTGCTCGACCCCGGCACCGGGGCGCTGGAGCGGATCGCCACCCGCCTGCCCGGCAGGCAGAAGGAGCCCGCCTGGCAGCAGTCGGTGGACCTCGCGGTGGACGCGCCGCCCGCCGCGTCGGTGGACGTGGGCGAGACCACGCCGGTCACCGTGGCGGTGCGCAACCGGGGCCCGGCGGCCTCACCGGGCACCGCGCTGACCGTGGCCGTGCCCGGCGGGGTGCGCCTGGGCGGGCTGCGCGCGTCGAGTGGCACGTGCGTGGCGGAGGAGCTGCGCTGCGACCTCGGCGTGGTGGGGCCCGGCGCGTCGGTCGAGGTGGTGGCGGACGTGGTCGGCGTGGTGCCGGGCGAGCACCGGCTGGACTGGTCGGTCACCGGTTCGGTGCTCGACGCGCTGCCGACGGACAACGCGGACGACACCGTGCTGACCGTGGACGAGCAACCGACTCCCACGACCGTGCCGCCGACCACCACGACCACCACCGCGTTGCCGCCGCCACCGCCCGCGCCGCCGGCCGGGCCCGCGCTGGCCGTCGTGGTGCAACCCCAACCGTCCTATGTGGGCGGTCGGGCGGTGGTGGGCTTCACCGTGCGCAACGGCGGCGGAGCGCTGGCGACCGGCCTGCGGCTCGACTTCGCGCTGCCCGCGCGGGTGCCGGTGGCGAGCCTGCCGCCGGGGTGCGCGCCGACCAGCTGCGTGCTGCCCGACCTGCCCGTCGGCGCGGCGCAGGTGGTGCAGATCGTGCTCGCGCCGGACGCCCCGGTGCGGACCGAGGTGCGCGGCGTGCTGCGCACCACCGGCACCGACGCCGACCCGGCCGACAACACCGCCGTCGCGCCGATGACCGTGCTGCTGCCGAGGATCGTGGCCGTGCCGCCGATCGGCGAGCCGGGGTTCGTGACCTCGGTGCGCGGCGAGGACTTCCCGCCGGGCGCTCCGGTGGCGCTCACGTGGTCGCCCGGCATCACCGCGGCCGCCGCGCCGACGGTGCCGCGCCCGGACGGCCGGTTCACCGCCCAGCTGCTGATCCTGGCCAAGGACCAGACCGGACCCCGCACGATCACCGCGACCGGACCCGGTTTCCGCCCGGTCGGCACGCCGTTCCTGGTGGTGGCCGCGTCCATCGGGCCGCCGGACATGGTGGCGCGCCGGTGACCCCGACGACGAGGAGGCGTTCGTGATCCACGAGGTGGACGAGGCGATCCGGCGGATGCTGACCGCCGCCGGGGTGCCCGGCGGCGGGGGCGAGCTGTCGTTCGACGCCCCGACCAAGGACTGGTCCGCGCGCCGCAACGCCCCCACGGTCAACGTGTTCCTGCACGACATCCGCGAGGACGTGGCGCGCCGGCACGCGGGCGGCATGGAGGTCCACGACGACGACGGCGTGCTGGTCGGCTGGCGCGGCCCGGCGCGGTGGTTCGAGCTGGCGTACCTCGTGACGGCGTGGACCAACCGGCCGCAGGACGAGCACCGGTTGCTGTCGGAGGTGCTGGCGGTCCTGGTGCGCACCGAGCGGATGGCGAACGAGTGGCTGACCGGGACGCTGGCGGAGCTGGGGCTGGGCGTGGTCCTGAACTCGGCCCAGCCGCCGGACGGGCGGGCGACCTCGGAGATGTGGTCGGCGCTGGGGGGCGAGCTGAAGCCGTCCATCGACCTGAAGGTGATCGCGCCGCTGGCCGGCGAGTGGACCCAGGCCGGTCCGCCGGTGACGGAGGGCGTCGTGCTGGAGGCGGCGCAGGCGGGCGAGCGCTCACGGCGTCTGCGCTACGAGGGGCCGACGACCGCGGAGGGCGACGGTTTCGCGGCGACCAGGCCACGGCCCGTGCCCGGTCCGAGGCGGCGTCGCGGGGGAGCGATCCGATGACGGAGACGATGACCGGCGAACCGACCGTTGACCCGGGGCCGGTGCTCGACGGCCACGCCGCGCCGGCCGGTTCCGCCCGCGAAGCGGACCTGCTCTACCTCTGGGCGCGGCTGGGCGCGGTCGAGTGGCGGGTTCGGCAGGCGGTGGCCGAGGCGGCCGCCGCCGACCCCGAGCACCACCGCGACCCCTACCGCGGCCTCTACCTCACCCCCGACGCCGTGCGCCGGGTCCTCGACGGGCCGCGTCGGCCGCTCTTCCCGCCGCGCGACGACCTCGACCTGGACGCGTTCGCCGCCGACGTCCCGCCACCCGGCCCCCGCCTCGCCGCGCTGGCCGAGGACTTCGCCCTCGACCCGCTGGACGTCGAACTCCTGCTGGTGGCGCTGGCCCCCGACGTGGACGCCCGCTTCGAACTGCTCTACGCCTACCTCAACGACGACGTCACCCGCCGCCGGGCGACGGTCGGCCTCGCCCTGCGGCTGTGCGGCGCGCCCGCCGCCGGACCGGGCCGGTTCCGGCTGAGCGCCACCGCGCCCCTGGTCGCGGGCGGCCTGGTCGAGGTGCGCGACCCGGCCGAACCCGCGCTGGGCCGGTCGCTCCGCGTGCCCGACCGGGTGGTGGCGCACCTGCTCGGCGACGACACCCCCGACCCGGCCGTGACCGCGCTGGTCCGGATCGTGCCCCACCGCGACGCGCCGGCGGCCGAACTGCCCGCGCGGCTCGCCACCGGGCTGCGCGCCGGTCCCGTGCACCTGCGCGACACCGGCGGCACCGCGGGGGCCGCGGCCGTGGCGGGACTGGCCGCCGCCGGGAGGGGCACGGTGGTGGTCGACGTGATCGCGTTGGCCGACCACGAGCGGCCCGACCTGGCCGCGGTCGTCCGCGAAGCACGCCTGCGCCGCGCGGGCGTCGTGCTCGGACCGCTGGACCCGCTGGTGCCCGAGCGGACGCGGGTGGTGCGCGAGGCGGTCGCGCTCGCCGGCGACGTGCCGGTCGTGCTGCACAGCCGGCAGCACTGGGACCCCAAGTGGACCACGCGGCCCGTGCTGTCGCTGCCCGTCCCGTCACCGCTGCCCGCGGAACGGGCCGCGTGGTGGACGCGCGCGTTCGGCGGCGAACCGGCCTTCCTGCCCGACCTGGCGGGCTACCGGCTCGGCGCCGAGGAGGTGGACCGGGCGGTGGTCGTGGCCACCCGGCTGGCCGCCGTCGAACGCCGACCGGTGGCGCTGGAGCACGTGCGGGCCGGGGTGCGGGCGCAGAACGGGGCCGGGCTGGACCGCCTGGCCCGGCGGATCGTGCCCGGCGTCGGCTGGGACGACGTGGTGCTGCCCGAGCAGACCCGCGGTCAGCTCGCCGAACTCGTCGTGCGCGCGAAGCACCGCGAACGGGTGCTCGGCGAGTGGCGGATGCGGCCCGGCGGTGGCCGCGGGCGCGGGGTGGTGGCGTTGTTCGCGGGCGAGTCGGGCACCGGCAAGACCATGTCCGCCGAGGTGGTCGCCGCCGAGATCGGCATGGACCTGTACGTGGTGGACCTGTCGACGGTGGTCGACAAGTACGTCGGCGAGACGGAGAAGAACCTGGAGCGGATCTTCACCGAGGCGGCCGGCGTGCACGGGGTGCTGCTGTTCGACGAGGCCGACGCGGTGTTCGGCAAGCGGTCGGAGGTGCAGAGCGCGCACGACCGGTACGCCAACGTCGAGTCCGCGTACCTGTTGCAGCGCATGGAGTCCTTCGACGGCATCGCCGTGCTCACCACCAACCTCAGGTCCAACGTGGACGAGGCGTTCACCCGCCGCATCGACGTGATCGCCGACTTCCCGGTGCCGGACGCGGCGCAGCGCCTCGCGCTGTGGGACCGCTGCCTGGGCCTCGCGCTGCCCCGCGCCGACGACCTCGACCTGGAGTTCTGCGCGGAGCGCTTCGAGCTGGCCGGCGGGTCGATCCGGGCGTGCGCGGTGACCGCGGCCTACCGGGCCGCCGCCGGCGACCGGCCGGTGTCCATGGCCGACGTGGTCACGTCGGTGCACCTGGAGTACCGCAAGCTCGGCCGGCTCGTGCTGGAGAGCGAGTTCGGGCCGTGGTTGTCGCGGTCGAGTTGACGGTTCGTCCCGGCGGAGGTGGGCGATGAGGCACGACCATGATCACCGGCCCGACGAGGGCGCGCGGCCCGTGGTGGCGCGGTACCCTGAGGAGGGGGAACGAACCCCGGGCGGGCTGGTGGAGCTGCAACGCTCCGCGGGCAACGCGGCGACCAGCCGGCTCGTGGACGACGTGCTGGGCGGGCGGGGCGAGTCGTTGCCGTCCGACGTGCGGCGCGTCGCCGAGGCGGGCTACGGCGAGGACTTCTCCGGGGTCCGGGTGCACCGGGACGCCGCCGCGACCCGGTCGGCGGAGGAGTTCGACGCGCGGGCGTACACCTCGGGCGAGCACGTGGTGATGCCGCCCGGCAACGACGACCTGCACACGTGGCTGCACGAGCTGGACCACGTGCGCCAGCAGCGCCGGGGCGCGGTCGAGGGCACGGACCGCGGCGACGGGGTGCGCGTCAGCGACCCGTCGGACCGGCACGAGCGGCAGGCCGACGCCAACGCCGCCGGCGTCCTGCGCGGCGACCACCCGGCCGCCCCGACCGGCCACGCCTCGACCCGACACGCGCCCGGCCACGCCCCGACCGGACAAGGCACAACCGGACACGGCCCGGTCGGTCGGCCCGGAACCGCCGTCCAGCGGGTGCTCTCGATCGGCGGGACCGCCCTGCCCGCGTCGCCCGGCCACAGCCCGCAGGCGCGGCGGGTGTGGACCCGGGTGGCGGCGCTGCCCGCGTTCCAGGCCCGCAGCGCCGAGGACCAGCAGGCCATGGAGGAGCAGTTCTGGAAGTGGGTGGAGGACACGCCCGGCACGCCCACCGGCCACTCGCCCTGGGGGCGCAAGCAGCAGCAGCGCAACTACAGCCGGATCGAGGACCTGGAGGCGGGCCTGCACGGCTGGGTGGCCGCGAAACCGGAGCGGCACGCGGAGAAGGAGTACGCCGCCGTGATCGCCGACGACCCCGACGTGGAACTCCAGCTCAACAGCGTCCTGTACCGCGTCGCGCAGATGATCGACAGCCTGGCCGACAGCGACGACGAGGACGTCCGGACCAGGCAGCGCCAGATCCTGCGCGAGCTGCAGCAGACCACGACGCTCGGCCCGCAGCGGGGGAACCCTAACCTGCCGCAGGTCGAGCGGCCCCGCGGCTGGTACGAGTACTACCTCACGATGAGAGGCGGCCAGGCCGACCCGCAGATCCTGCACAACATCAGCCAGGGCGTCCTCGACGTCGTGCTCCGGCCGACGGGCTACACGTTCCTGGACAAGATCGTGGTGCTGCACGACCTGATGGAGTACTTCGGCGACCAGCGGCCGTGGAACCCGACCGGCGCGGGCACCGGGATGCTGCCGGCCGTGGAGCCGGAGCTGACCTACAGCACCAAGGACATCCGGGACGGCGTCCGCAGCACCACCCCGGACCGGGGCCGGACCGACCAGGGCACGCGCAACGAGCAGGCGAGCAGCACCAGGTTCGCCCGGCGGCACAACCTCCCGGTGTGGTCCGGCGCGTCCAACACCACGGTCCACCTGCTCAACCTCGCCCGCTGGGTCGACGCCACCACGCGGGAGATGACGGCGTTGGCGCACAGCATCTTCGCGTTCTGGCGGCTCTACTACGACCACACGTCGCTCGCGCCGCACACGCTGCACGAGGTCATGGACGTGGCCCAGAACTTCAACGTGCCCTACGACCCGCTCAACCGGTACGAGGGGCTGGACCACGACGACGTGGCCGCCGAGCACGCCTCGCTCCGCGACAGCGTGCGCGCGCGCATCGACGACGTGGAGCAGATGCTCGGCGAGCTGGAGGAAGTGTGGGAGGGGAGCGACGACCCGAGGCTCGCGGCGTTCCTCCAGCAGCGGAGCCAACTGCTGACCACCTTGCGGACCTTCACCGCCGACTTCGAGGCGGCGGACACCCCGGAGGCGCGCCGCGCGCTGATCATGCGCGCCATGCACGCCGCCACCCACACCGACCTGGCCATCAAGCGGTTCGTGCGCGAACTCCAGGCCGGCGGGTTCTTCGACACCGGCTCGGGCTCCGAATCCGGATCGGGGGAGCAGTAGACCCGCTCCACGACCGCACCGCACCCCGACCACCACGACGCACCGGGCAGGAGATCCTTGATGCACTCGCACGACCACCGACGCGGGAAACCGACCCCGTCCGACGCCCGACCCGTCCCGGCCGGACCGCCCGGCCACGCCCGGCACCACGGGACCAACGAGGTGCTGTACCTGCAACGCTCCGTCGGCAACGGCGTGACCAGCCAATTCGTCCAACTGGCACGGCAGGCGGGCGAACTGGGGGAGGAGCCCTCGGGCGGGCGGTCGAGCGTGCACGAGGTGTTGGGCAGTCGGGGCCAGTCGTTGCCGGCCGACGTGCGCCGGATCGCGGAGGCCGGTTACGGCGAGGACTTCTCCGGGGTGCAGGTGCACCGGGACGCGCTCGCGGTGCGGTCGGCGAAGGAGTTCCGGGCACGCGCCTACGCTTCGGGTGACCACGTCGTGATGCCGCCGGGCAACGACGACCTGCACACGTGGCTGCACGAGCTGGACCACGTGCGCAAACAGCGCCGGGGCGTGGTGGCGGGCACCGACCGCGGTGACGGGGTGCGGGTCAGCGACCCGTCGGACGAGCACGAGAAGGAAGCCGACGCCAACGCCACCCGGGCGCTCCAGGGCCACGCGGCCCACGTCGGCCACGACCACTCACAGCCCGGGCACGGTGCGGCGCATCCCGGCGGCGCGCCCGCCGTGCAGCGGACGCCGGCGACCTGGAGCTACGAGCCGTCCGTCCGGGCGGCGGAACGGCTGCAACCCGGCCGACCGGGTATCGGCCAGCAGCAGTCGTTCTGGCCCCCCATCGTCGCCCTGATCCAGGAGTACGCGGGTCTGAGCAGCCCCGACACCGCCGGTCGCACCGACGTGCTGGACCGGCTCGACAGAGCGATCCAGGCGTGGGAGCAGAACCAGGGCCGCCGCGGGATCGCCGTGTTCAACCAGTCCGCGGCCGAGCAGAAGCGGAATGTCATCCGTGAACTGCGCAGGGTGATGGACCACGAGCGCCGGCAGATCACCGCCCTTGAGGAGCAAGAGGCGAACCCGCCGCGCACGCCGTCGCCGGAGGGTGGCGCGCAGGCGGCCGACACCGGTCGCAGCACGCCGGAGCAGTCCTCGTCCGGCGACGACGAGTCGATCGGCGAGATCGGGCCCGGCAGGCTGATGAGGACCCGCGCCCGGTTGGAGAACGTCGAACCCCTGCCTCCCGGCGTCCAGATCTACGCGCACTTCACCGAGCAGGAGAACCTCTACAGCATCAGGGCGGAGGGTCTGCGCCCCGGGGCTTCGAAAGGGATCGGGCTGCCGGAAGGCGGTTCGGACGCCTACCACACCTATGTGGTGTCGGGTTCGCCGGACGCGCTCCCCTTCGTCACCAGCGAAGCGGGTGAGGGCGTAGTCGGTGTCATCGGCTCGGGGGTCAACCCCGACCGGGACGCCAACTACGGCGGCGGCGCCTACCGGTTCCCGGGCGGAATGCCACCCGTGCGCCGTGCCGGTCGCACGGAGGGCGGTGGACCGTTCTCCTTCACGCTGCCCGCGTCGGCCAAGGAGCGGCAGGGCATCCACACCTTCGTCAACCAGGTGCTCGCCGCCTCGGATCAGGAGCCGATCACCGAGCGGGAGGCGTACCTGCGGGTGCTCGCCCACCTGATGAGGCGCATGCCCCTGAACGTGGCCGATGCCGCGAGCGCCGCGCTCGGCGAGGAATAGCACCCGTCGGCCTGACCCGCGCCCCGGTGCCGCCCGGCGCCGGGGCGCTTCGCGTGCGCGCGGCGCGGATGTCTTTTGGGGCAACGGCTCTGCCCCCGGTCGAGGTCCGGCAGCCCTGCCCGCGCGAGGCGGGTCGCAGCAGGCTGGGAGGTGCCAGAGCGACATCAGCCGCCAGAGCGGGAAGAGACAGGGAGCGACCATGCCGCAGTACCTCTCACCGGGCGTCTACGTGGAGGAGGTCCAGTCCGGGGCGCGGCCGATCGAGGGCGTCGGCACCGCGGTGGCCGCCTTCATCGGCTTCGCCGAGCGGGGACCCTTCCACCGGCCGACCCTCGTGGCGAACTGGAACCAGTACGTCCAGCTCTTCGGCGGTTTCACCGAGGACGCCTACCTGCCGCACTCCGTCTACGGCTACTTCGCCAACGGCGGCGGCGCGGCGTACGTGGTGCGCGTCGGCGGCGAGGCGACCGACGCCGACGCCGAACCCGCCGCGCCCGCGCCGGCCGAGCTGGGCGGCCTGCACGTCGCGGCCCTGCCCGGCGCGGGCCCGGACCTGTCGGTCGAGGTGGCCGACGCCGACGGCGAGAACCCGCCCGACGACCGCTTCAGGTTGCTGGTCAAGCAGGGCGGCAAGGTCGTGGAGACCTACGACGTCTCCACGAAGAAGAACGTCAAGAACTACGTCGTGACGCAGGTGTCCGAGCGGTCCAAGCTCATCACGGTCAGCGAGCGGTCCAACGGCGCGCTCGCCCGCCCGGACAAGCAGCAGGTGGCGCTGCCCGCCGAGCCCACGCCGTCGAAGGCGCTCGCCCGGCTCGACGCCAAGGAGTACCTGGGCGACCCGGACGAGCGCACCGGCATGGGCGGCCTGGAGAGCGTGGACGAGGTCACCATGGTGGTCGCGCCCGACCTCATGAGCGCCTACCGGCGCGGCCTGATCGACCTGGAGGGCGTCAAGACCGTCCAGCTGGCGATGATCTCGCACTGCGAGCAGATGGGCGACCGGGTCGCGCTGCTCGACGCGCCGCCCGGGATGAACGCGCAGAAGATCCGCACCTGGCGGCTGGACGAGGCCAACTACGACTCCAAGTACGCGGTGCTGTACTACCCGTGGATCAAGGTCTTCGACCCGGCCAACGGGCGCAACACCCTCGTGCCGCCCGCCGGGCACATCGCGGGCGTGTGGAGCCGCAACGACAACGAGCGCGGCGTGCACAAGGCGCCCGCCAACGAGGTCATCCGCGGCGCGGTGGACCTGGAGATCAACATCAGCAAGAGCGAGCAGGACCTGCTCAACCCCATCGGCGTGAACTGCGTGCGGTCGTTCCCCGGCCGCGGCATCCGGGTGTGGGGCGCGCGCACGCTGTCGTCCGACCCGGCGTGGCGCTACCTCAACGTGCGCCGGCTGTTCAACTTCCTGGAGGAGTCGATCCTGCTGGGCACGCAGTGGGTCGTCTTCGAGCCCAACGACGACCGCCTGTGGGCCAGCATCCGGCGCAACATCACCGGGTTCCTCACCGAGCAGTGGCGGCGGGGCGCGTTGTTCGGCCGCACGCCGGCGGAGGCGTTCTACGTCAAGTGCGACCGGGAGAACAACCCGCGGGAGTCGATCGACCTCGGCCAGGTCGTGTGCGAGATCGGCGTGGCCCCGGTCAAGCCCGCCGAGTTCGTGGTCTTCCAGCTCTCCCAGTTCTCCGACAGCACCAGCCTCGTCAGCGAATGACCCCGCCCGCGCGGGCGTGAACGAGAAAGGCGGCACCACCCATGGCAGAGGGCGATGCTCTTTCCACCCACATCTTCGGCGTCCAGCTCGGCGGGTTCACCGTCGAGTCGCTCCAGGAGGTCAGCGGGCTGACCGTCGAGGAGGACGTCGTGGAGGTCTCCCAGGTGACGGAGACCGGCAAGCCGGTGCTGCGCAAGCAGCCGGGCGCGCAGAAGGGCGGGGAGGTGACGCTCACCCGGGGCCTGGACCAGAGCGTCACGTTCACCAACTGGCTCAAGGAAACCCTGGAGAAGGGCGCGGTCACCGCCGCCCGCCAGGACATCACCATCGAGGTCAAGGACACCGAGGGCAACACGGTCCGCCGCATGACGCTGTACCGCGCGTGGGCCAGCAAGTGGGAGGGGCCGTCGTTCAAGGCGGGCGAGTCCAGCGCGGCCACCGAGAAGGTGACGCTCGTGTTCGAGGAGATCACGGTCGAATGAGGCGGCGGACGATCGCGCTCGACCAGCTCGACGAGCTGGTCGAGCCCAAGGACGAGCCGGAGCGGGGCACGGCGCGCGGCGGGCTGCGCACCGAGTTCGACTTCGAGCTGCCGCGGGGTTACGTCGACCCCGACGGCGTGGTGCACCGGCACGGCCGGATGCGCCTGGCCACCGCGCGCGACGAGCTGCGGCCCCAGATCGACCTGCGGGTCAAGGAGAACCCCGGCTACCTCAGCGTGGTGCTGCTCAGCCAGGTCATCACCCAACTGGGCACGGTCCGCGAGGTCCACGCCGGGGTGGTCGAGCAGATGTACGCGACCGACATCGCGTTCCTCCAGGACTTCTACCGGCGGATCAACAGCGAGGGGCACACCCGGGCGGGCGTGACGTGCCCGTCGTGCGGCACCGCGTTCGAGGTGGACCTCGCGGGTGGTCGCCTGGGGGAATCGTGACGTACGCGGCCGACCGGCTGCTCGAAGAGGTCGCGTACGTGGCCTACCACTTCCACTGGCCGCGCGAGGAGATCCTCGACCTGGCGCACCACGAGCGCCAGAGCTGGGTCCGCGAGATCGCGCGCATCAACACGAGGGTGAACGAGGGGAGGTGAACCGGTGGGGTTCCGGGACTGGTTGCGGCGCGGGAAGCGCGCCGCGGACGGGGCGGGTGGCGCGGAGGCGGTTGAGCCCGACCGGGTCACCGCTCCGACCCGTCCCGCCTGGGACGGCGGCTGGCGCGCCGTGCCGCCGTTGGACGGGGTGGTCCGGCGCGGCGGCGTGGCGGTGGGGGACGGGCTGCGGTTCCGGGACGGGTTGACGTCCTGGCGCGACCACCGGCTCGGGGGTGAGCTGGGGCACTCGGTGAGCGCGAGCGCGCCGTCCGGGCTGGTCGGAGGGGTGATCGGGCCGGAGGTGTCGGACCGGTCGCGCTACTCGGGCGGCGGGCCGTTGCTGGTGGCGTGGCGGAAGGAGGACGGCGGACCCGCGGCGCGGGGGGACGTCGGTGGCGCGGGCGGGAACGCCCCGACCACCGGCCCGGCTCGGTCCGGCAAGGCCGCACCCGGTCCGAGCCGGACCGCCCGCACCGCCGCGACGAGCCGGGGCACCGGGTCGGCCCGGTCCGACGGGCCTGCCGGCGCCGCGGGGACCGGTCGAACCGCTGGAACTGCCGGAACCGGCGAGACCGCCGGCGCTGCCCGGACCGCCGGGACTGTCGGGACCGCTCGGACGAGCGGTGCCGGCGAGACCTCCGGCACCGGTGCGGCGTCCGGCGCTGCCGGGACCGGTCGGACCGCCGGGATCACGGGGTCGGACGGGACCGCCGGGAGCACGGGGATGGACGGGACCGCCGGGATTCTCGGGACGGCGAGCGTTCCCGGGGCCGCCGGCGGGACTGGTGCGGCCGCGGGGACAGCGGACGGGGCGGGCGGGAAAGGCGCTGCGGCGGGGCCGAAGGCTGCCACGACACCGCTCGTGGTCTCGCGCGCCGCACTGCCGGCCAACCGGCACGCTGCCTCGCCTGCCTCGCCTGCCTCGCCTGCCTCGCCTGCCTCGCCGGCTGGTCGGTCTGCCGGCACGCCGGGCACCTCGTCGGGTGGCCGGTCCAGTGCTCCACCCGCCCCGCCGACCGGCCGCCCCACCGCCTCGCCCGCCACGCCAAGCGATCGGTCCGCCGTCCCGCCTGCCTCGCCGAGTGGTCGGTCCGGCGTCCCACCCACTTCCCCCACTGGTCAACCCGGTGCGTCGCCTGCCTCGCAGGCCGGCAAGCCTGGTTCGCCGAGTGGTGGGGCCGGCGCTTCGCCCGCCTCGACATCCGGTTCGTCCGCTACCGCGGCTGCGTCGCCGGGTGGCGGGTCCGCTACCTCGGCGGCTGCGTCGCCGAGCAGCGGGTCTGCGGCTTCAGCCGCTGCGCCGCAGGCCGGTTTGCTCTCGGCCTCGACGGGCATCCCGACAGCCACCTCGGCGAGTGGTCCCTCTGCCGCCTCGCCCGCCGTCCCGCTCACGCCCCCGGCGGCAGGTCCGGCTTCCGCCGCGCCACACGTCCTGCCGGTGATGCGCTCGACCGCGCCGCCCACCGGCTCGTCCGTGTCGGGGCCCGCGCGGTCGTCCACCGGCTCGGCCGTGCCGGGGTCCGGGGCGTCGCCCACCGGTTCGCCCGTGGTGCGAGCCACGCCGCCCGCTGCCCCGACACCTGCCGCCTCGCCGGGGGCAGCGCCGACCGGAGGGCGGCAGGCGGTGCGGAGCGGCAGCGCGGCGGGGCCGGCGGCACCCGGCGCCAGGGCAGTCCGACTCAGCCCGGTGCGACCGCCGTTGACGCTCGCCAGGCCGTCGATCCCACCGGCCCGCGCGCTCCCCGTGGTGGGCGCCGCGCCACCGAAGCCCGCCAAGGCAGCCGAGCGGCCCGCGTCGCGTTCCGCGCCGGTGCTGGGCGAGCCGCTGACGGCCCTGCCCCCGACCGCGTCGGCCGGCGGCCACGGCGGGGTGGTCCAGCGCAGCACGGCCCCGACGCCCCCGGTGGCCCGTGTCCAGCGGGGGACCGGGATCGGCGAGCCCATGTCGGAACTCCCGGCCACCGCGTCGCCGGTGAGGGCACGTCCGCCGAAGACACCGGACCGCAAGGCGCCCGGCGGCAAGGCACCGGACCGCAACGCGCCCAAGGCACCGGACCGCAACGCGCCCGACGGCAAGGCCCGCGACGGCAAGGCTCAGGTGGCCCCCACGGCTCCAGCCGGGCGGCCGACGCTGGACCGGCCGGTGCCGCGCGTGCGCGCCAAGGCACCGGAGGCCGGTCCGAGCGTGCAGCGGCTGCCGGTGGTCGCGGTGACCCGGCTCCCGGCCGGGCAGGCCACCGCCCCGCCCGCGCCAACCCGACCCGTACCCGAACCCCGTCCCCTGCCCCTGATCGCCGAACGCCCCCTCACCACCAACACGGGCCTGCCCGAACCGCTGCCGCACAAGGCAGCCCGCCCCGTGGTCCGCCCTCGGTGGTCGGGCACGCCGAACCCGACACCCCCGCGGCCAACCGGCGCACCCGGCCGCACGACCACCCCACCGGCCCCGCGCGTGCACGTCCAGCGGCACACCGGCGGACCCGGGCACACCGCGCCGGCGGTGGTGCGCCCGACCCCGCCCCGACCGCTCGACCACCCCCCGAAGCTCCCCCCGGCCGCGCACCCGCACCCGTCCGGCACCCCGGTCGAACCCCGGCGCGACCGGACCTCCACCGCGCCGGCCGACGCCCCGCGCCCGACGCCCGGGAACGTTCCGGCGAAGTGGCCCGCCACCACGACCGTCCAGCGGACCCCGTCGACCACCAGGACCACACCCGCCGGCGCCGACACCTCGACCGCGGAACGCGGCGACGACAACAAACCGCTGCCCCCGCTCGACCTCGACGACCTGGCCCGCAGGCTGCTCGACCCGGTCGGCCGGCTCCTGCGCGCCGAACTGCGCGAGGGCCGCGAGCGCAACGGCCGACTGCACGACCGCCGCCGCTAGCCGGCCGGCCCGACCAAGGAGCACCAGTGAGCGACGACGTGTTCGCCAGCAGCGTCTTCTTCCGGCTGACCATCGCCGACGACGACCTCGGCATGTTCCACACCTGCGACGGCCTCGGCGCGCAGGTCGAGGTCGAGCAGTACGCCGAGGGCGGCAACAACAACTTCACCTGGAGCCTGCCCTCGCGCATCACCTGGTCCAACATCACCATGACCCGCCCGGTGACCGCCGACTCGGCCAAGGTCCTCAAGTGGTTCAACGAGATCATCAAGGAGGCCGACCGCGAGGACGGCGAGATCGTCGCGCTGGCCCCGGACCTCACCCCGATCGTGAGCTGGCAGGTGATGGGCATCATCCCGGTCCGCTGGCAGGGCCCCAGCTTCGACCCGAACCAGTCCCAGGCCGCCGTGGAGACGCTGGAGTTCGCCCACGAGGGCCTGCACGCGTCCGGCGACGACTGAGCGCGCGAGCGGGGAAGGGGAGGGGACCGTGGCATCGAAGTTCCAGGCCGGGGCGGTCAAGGCGGGCAAGGCCGTCCAGGCGTACTTCGGCTCCGGGCTCGTCAAGGCGCAATTGGTGATCATGGAACCGCCGGCGACGAGCGGGGCCAAACCCGGTGCGCGGCTGGCCACGGTCAAGTTCCAGTTCAACCCCAACCGGCTGTCGCTCAGCAAGAGCGTCGAGTGGCGGCGCAAGCCCGCGCGGATGGCCGACCAGGCGTCGCTGCCGGAGTTCGTCGGCAGCGGACCGCGGTCGCTGAGCGTGGACGTGTTCCTGGACGCGACCTCCGAGCACGACAACTCGGTGGAGGAGGGGGTGGAGAAGCTGATGATCGCCTGCGTGCCGACGAAGGCCAGCCTGCGCAAGGAGAAACCCGCGAGCCCGTGGGTGCGCTTCGAGTGGGGCACCGCCAAGTCGGTGTCCTTCGACGGCGTGCTGTCCAGCCTGTCGGTGGAGTACTCGCTGTTCGACGTGGACGGCAAACCGCTGCGCGCCACCTGCTCGCTGTCCATCGAGGAGGCGGGCGCGGGCACGCCCGGCCAGAACCCGACGTCCGGCTCGCGCGAGGCCCGGCGCACGCACCGCGTGGTCGCCGGGGACAGCCTGCCCCAGCTCGCGTGGCGCGAGTACGGCGACGCGACCGCGTGGCGGGTCATCGCCGAGGCCAACGACATCGACGACCCCATGGTGCTGACGCCCGGCACGGAGCTGCTGGTCCCGGGCACCGCGGGCGGGACGGAGGAGGAGCGGTGAGCACGCCGAACGCGATGGGTGACAGCCACGCCGCGAGCGCGGTGGTCACGGTGGACGGCAACGAGCTGCGGGACGAGGCGAAGTTCCTGGTCCGCTGCGTCGTGGACGAGAACGTCGGGCTGCCCGACAGCGCGGTGCTGACCTACCGGGACGCCAACCGGGAGCTGCTCCGGCGGGCCGACATCCGGATCGGCAGCCGGGTCGAGGTGTCGATCGCCGCCTCCGTCGTGACCGCGCCCGAACCGGTGTTCACCGGCGAGGTCACCGCGCTGGAGATGGACTACGACAGCCCGGCCGTGCTGGTGGTGGTCCGGGCGATGAGCCGGGCGCACCGCCTGATGCGCGGCCGGAAGGTGCAGGCGTTCCGCAACATGTCCGCCTCGGCCGTGGTGCGCAAGGTCGCCCTCGGCGCGGGCCTGACCGTGGGCCGGCTGGACGTCGCCAACGTCACCTACCGGCACCTGAGCCAGGCCGGGGTGTCGGACTGGGACTTCCTCCAGACGCTCGCCCAGGAGCACGACGCCGTGGTGCGCGTGGACGACGGGGGACGGCTGGAGTTCGTCAAGCTCACGCCCGCGAGCAAGGCCCCGAAGGCGTCCGCGTCGGGCGACCCGCACGTGCTGAGGTTCGGCGCCAACACCCACTCCCTGCGCGCCGTGCTCACCACCGCCGACCAGGCCAACGGCGTCGAGGTGCGGAGCTGGGACGTCGCCACCAAGAAGGCGCTGGTCGCGGTGCAGCCCAACACCCCGAGCAAGATCGTGCGGCCGGGGCTGGCCGCGAGCACGGCCAACGCGAAGTTCCCCACGACGGCGCCCCTGCTGGTCACCGACACCCCGTACGCGACCCAGGCCGAGGCGACCCGCGTGGCGCGCTCGCTGGAGGCGTCCACCGGCGCGGGCTTCGGCGAGCTGGAAGCCGTGGTCGACGGCAACCCCAAGCTCCGCGCGGGCGACCCCGTGACGCTGGTGCGGTACGGCCCCGACTTCGACGGCAGCTACACCGTGACCGGCGCTCGGCACGTCCTCGGACCCGAGACCGGCTACCGCACCACGTTGACCGTCAGCGCCTCCTACGACCGGTCGCTGGCCGGCCTGGTCACGGGCGGCAACGCGCCCGCCCGCAGCCAGCGGATGCCCGGCCTGGCGACCGGGATCGTCACCGACATCAAGGAACCCGGCCGGGACCAGCGCGGCTGGGTGCGCCTGAAGTTCCCCTGGCTGGACGACACCTACGTCACCGACTGGGTGCGCACCGTGCAGTGGGGCGGCGTCGGCGGCGGCGGGGTGTTCAGCCCCGAGGTGGACGACGAGGTGCTGGTCGGGTTCGAGCAGGGCAGCCTGGACCGGCCCTACGTGATCGGCGGGCTCTACAACGGCGTCGACAAGCCCTCCCCGCACGGCCGCGCCCTGGTGGACCCCCTGCGCGGCAAGGTCAACCGCCGCTCCGTCGCCGACCGCAACGGCAACCGGCTGGAGCTGCTGGACAGCCGGGCCGCCACCGGCGTCCGGCTGGTCACGGGCGACGAGCGGCTGGAAGTCCTGCTGGACGACAAGCAGAACCGGATCGAGGTGTCCGTGCGCGGCCCGCGAGGCGTGGCGGCGCTCAGCTCCGTGACGCTCACCGGCACCTCGGCCACGGTCAAGGCCGGCCCGGGTTCCGTCACGCTCGACAGGTCCGGCATCACCATCGACGCCGGCGTGGGCGTGCTCACGCTCAAGGGCACCCTCATCAAGCTCAACTGACCACGTGAGGAGAGTTCCGCCATGCCCATCGCCGCCCGTCAGGGCGACCTGACCGTGCACGGCGGCGCGATCGGCGCGCCGCTCAACCCGCTCTCGGCGGCCCGCCTGCTCACGGTGCTGATCGAGGGCAAACCCGCCGCGACGATCAACTGCGTGCACGTGTGCGCCGTGGTGCCGCACAACGCCGTGCCCAACATCGTCATGCCGACGCCCGCCGTCGCGCGCCGGGGCGTGCTCATCGGCGGCCTGCCCGCCGCCGGGGCGCTGGACGAGACCTCGTGCAAGGCGAAGATCTCGCCCCGGCCGGGCACCGTGATGATCGGGGGTGCGCTGTGAGCGCCGACTTCGTCGGCCGCGGCTGGGGCTTCCCGCTGCGCGTCGGCCCCACCGGCGGCATCGGCATGGTCGACCGGGACCAGGAGATCCAGGAGGCCATCCGGCTGATCCTCGGCACCGCGCCGGGCGAGCGCCCGATGCGGCCGGAGTTCGGGTGCGGCATCCACGACCTGGTGTTCGCCACCGCCGACGGCGCGACCGCCGGGCACGTCTCGCGCGAGGTGCGCGCGGCCCTGGACCGCTGGGAACCGCGCATCGACGTGAGCGACGTGGTGGTGGCGTTCGACTCGGTCGACGTCGGCACGCTCTACATCGACATCCGCTACACCGTGAAGTCCACCAACGACCAGCGCAACCTGGTCTTCCCGTTCTACACGATCCCGTCCGAGGAAGGGGAGGCCGACTGATGGCGATCCCAGCGCCCAACCTGGACGACCGCCGCTTCCAGCAGTTCGTGGACGAGGCCAAGCGCTACGTCCAGCAGAGCTGTCCGGAGTGGACGGACCACAACGTGTCCGACCCCGGCGTCACGCTCATCGAGACCTTCGCGCAGATGACCGACCAGCTCGTGTACCGGCTGAACCGGGTGCCGGAGAAGAACTACCTGGCGTTCCTCGACCTGCTGGGCGTGCGCCTGTTCCCGCCCACCGCGGCCCGCGCGCGGGTGACGTTCTGGCTGTCCGCGCCGCAGGCGGAGACCGTGTCGCTGCCCGCGGGCACCGAGGTCGCCACCATGGGCTCGGAGTCCGCCGAGGCGACGGTGTTCGCCACCACCGGCGAGCTGCCGATCGTGCCGTGCGACCTGGCGCGGCTGGTCACCCGGTCCGCGTCCGGCGAGCACGCCGACCGCACCCGCGACCTGGAGGCGGGCAAGGACGTGCCGTGCTTCCAGCACGCGCCCGCGCCCGGTGAC
This sequence comes from Actinosynnema sp. NPDC004786, assembly GCF_053601135.1. NCBI lineage: Bacteria > Bacillati > Actinomycetota > Actinomycetes > Pseudonocardiales > Pseudonocardiaceae > Actinosynnema > Actinosynnema sp. NPDC004786. The sequence continues at coordinate 89,493 of NZ_JBSGBG010000033.1, forward strand.
GCCACCCTGTTCGGGCTGACGGCCGCCGTGCCGAACTGCGTGGTGGTGCTGCGGCTGGAGAGCCGCGTCGAGGGCATCGGCGTCGACCCCCGGCAGCCCCCGCTGGTGTGGGAGGCGTGGACCGGCGCGGACTGGGCCGCGTGCGAGGTGGACGAGGACGGCACCGGCGGCCTCAACCGGCCGGGCGAGGTCGTGCTGCACGTGCCCGGCGGCCACACCACGTCGGTGATCGCCGGGCAGCGCGCGGGCTGGCTGCGCTGCCGGGTCACCGCGCCGGCGCCCGGCCAGCCGTTCTACTCCGAGTCGCCGACCGTCCGCGAGGCCGAGGCTTACACGATCGGCGGAACCGCCACCGCCGAGCACGCCGAGACCGAGGTCGACGTGCCGCTGGGCGAGTCGGCGGGCGTGCCCGGCCAGCGGTTCCGCGTGCCCCGGGCCCCGGTGCTGCTGGACGGCGACCCGGTCGTGGTCCAGGTCTCCGCCGGGGACGGCTGGGAGGACTGGTCGGTGGTCGAGGACTTCGGGGCCTCCGGGCCCGACGACCGGCACGTGGTGCTCGACGCGTCGATCGGCGAGTTCCAGTTCCCGCCCGCGGTCCGCGAGGCCGACGGCGCGCTGCGGCGCTACGGCGCGGTGCCGCCGAAGGGCGCGGTGGTGCGGGTGCCGCGCTACCGCACCGGCGGCGGGCGGTCGGGCAACGTCGCGCGCGGCGTGATCTCGGTGCTGCGCAGCTCGGTGCCCTACGTGTCGGCGGTGGAGAACCGGGAGGCCGCGATCGGCGGCGTGGACGCCGAGACGGTCGCCGAGGCCAAGCTCCGCGCGCCGAACCAGCTCCGGGTGCAGGACCGCGCGGTCACCGCCGAGGACCACGAGCTGATCGCCCGGCAGGCCGCGCCGTCGCTGGCCCGCGTCCGCTGCCTGCCCGTGGCGGGGGAGGCGGGCGCGGCACGGGTGCTGGTGGTGCCCGACGCGGTGGCCGACGAGGGCGACCGGCTGCGGTTCGAGCAGCTCATCCCCTCCGACGAGGTGCTGGCCGCGGTCTCGCGCCGGTTGGACGAGCGGCGCCTGCTCGGCACCCGGCTGGTCGTGGAACCGCCGCGCTACCAGGGCATCACGGTGGTGGCCCGGCTCACCGCGGCCGACGTGGACCAGGTGCGCGAGGACGCCCTGGCCGCGCTGTACCGGTACCTCAACCCGCTGCGCGGCGGGCCGGACGGCCGGGGCTGGGGCTTCGGCAGGCCCGTGCAGTTCGGCGAGGTGTTCTCCGTGCTCCAGGCGGTGCCCGGGGTGCTGCTGGTGGACGAGATCCGGATGTTCCCGGCGAACCCGGTGACCGGGGCGCGGGGCGGGCCGGTCGACCGGCTGGACGTCGCGCCCAACGCGCTGGTGTTCTCCCACCAGCACCAGGTCGCGGTCGGTGCGCCGTGACCAGGGCGGCGTTGCCGGAGCTGCCGAGCAGCCACCCGTTGGGGGACATGCTGCCCGCGCTGTACGCGGCGGACGACTTCGCGCAGCGGTTCACCGCCGGGCTGGACGCCGTGCTGTCGGCGGTCTTGTCCACTTTGGACAACCTGGCCGCGTACCTGGACCCGGCGCTCGCGCCGGAGGACTTCCTGGCCTGGCTGTCGTCGTGGGTGGCGGCGGGGCTGGACCCGGCGTGGCCAGAGCCGTTGCGGCGGGCGCTGGTGCGCCGGGCCGTGGAGCTGCACCGCAAGCGCGGCACGGTGCGCGGGCTGGTCGAGCGGCTGGAGCTGTCGCTGGGGGTGCGCGCGGAGGTGGCGGACGGTCCCGGGGTGCGCTGGTCGGGCTCCCCGGACACGCCGCTGCCCGGCGCGGCGGCGGAGGTGGTCGTGGTGCGGGTGTGGGCGGGCTCGTCCGGTCCGGTGGACCGGGAGCGGGTCGAGGCGCTGGTGGAGGCGGTGTGCCCGGTGCACGTCCGGTGCGCGGTCGAGGTGCCGGACGCCCCGCCCGCGGGTGGGGGGTGACGGCCGTGGTGCGCCCGTGCCCGCAGTGCGGCGCGTCCGTGCAGGACGGCGACGACTTCTGCGGCAACTGCGGAACCTACCTGGGCTGGTCCGCCGAGGCCGCCCGACCGGCCGCGGGGCCGGGAACACCCCCGCCCGTCGAACCCGCGCCGGTCGCTACCGCGCACGGCTCGGCGGCGGAGCCCGGAACGGCCGGGCCAGGGCCGGCCGCGAACGCGCGTGCGGCGGGGGATCCGGCCGACCGGCCGGCCGCGGGGCCGCCGGGACGTGCCGCCGGGACCGGAGCGGGTGACGGTGTGGCCGGGGGGCAGCCCACCGCGGGCGGTGAGCCGGCCGGGCGGCCGTCCGCCGCGCCGCAGCAGGAGCGACCGGTGGCGGATCCCCTGGCGTCCCGGGTCGAGGCGGCCATCGCGGAAGGGCCGCCCGACCCGGAGGAACCGGTCGCCGCCGCGCGCGAACCGGAAGACCCCGCCGCCCGCCCGAGCCTGTGGGCGCGCTGGCGCGCCTGGGTCCGGTCGCGCTTCGGCAAGGACGGCGCGGCACCGCCCGCCGAACCCGGGCCCCGCGCCACCGAACGCCCGGAAGCGGCCCGCGTCCGGACCACCGCCGGGTCGGAGGCGGCGCTCGCCGAGGGCCGGTCGGACGTGGTGCTCGGGCCCGTGCTGCCGGCCCGGCCGGAGGCCAAGCGCCCGTTGCCGACCACCGCCGCCGAGGTCGGGGTGGACGGCCCGCCGTGCCCGGTGTGCGGCACCACCAACCCGCCGGGCCGCCGGTTCTGCCGACGCTGCGCCACCCCGCTCCAGGGCGCGGCCCCCGCCCCGGCCGAGGGACGTCGCCGACGGGTCCGCCGCCACGGCGACACGTCCCGGTGGCTGCGCCGGTTGGCCGCGCTGCTCGTGGTCGCCGCGCTGGTGGTCGCCGGGATCCTGTTCCACCCCCGAGGGGTCGAGCTGTTCGAGGACCTGCGCGACCGGCTCGCCACGCCCGCGCCGATCGCGCCCGTCCGCACCGCGGCCACCGCCGAGGTGCCCGACCACCCGGCCGGGGCCGCCGTGGACGGGCTGTCGAACCGGTACTGGGGCGCGCCCGCCGTGGGCGACGCGATCGAGTTCGGCTTCGACCGGCCGTTCCGGCTGCTGTCGGTCGTCGTGCACACCGGCGCGTCGGCGCAGCCCGAGCAGTTCCGCGAGCAGGCCCGGCCCACGGCCCTGGACCTGGTCGTCACGGTCTCCGGCGGCGGCACGCGCACCATCCCGGTGACGCTCAACGACCAGCCGGGACCGCAGCGCACCGACACCGGCATCGGCGACGTGGTGGCGGTGCGCCTGGTCGTGAAGTCCGCCGCGGGGCTCGGCGCCGGCCGGCACGTGGCGCTCGGCGAGGTCGAGTTCTTCCGCCGCCCGTGACCGGACCGGGGCACAGGACTGGCGCGCGAGGGGTTCGCGCACGGATGGAGAGGAGCACCCCGTGGACATCGCAGTGGTCACCGGCTCGGCCGGGCTCGTGGGCGGCGAGGCGGTGCGGCGGCTCGCGCCGCGGTTCGACCTCGTCGTCGGCCTCGACAACGAGATGCGGCAGGAGTTCTTCGGCCCCGCCGGGTCGGTGGCCCGCCGCCTGGCCGAGGTCCGGCGCGTCCCGAACTACCGGCACCACCGGGCGGACGTGCGCGACCAAGCGGCCGTGGACGAGGTCCTGCGCACGTGGGGTCCGGACGTCCGGCTGGTGGTGCACGCGGCCGGGCAGCCCAGCCGCGACTGGTCCGCCGAACGGCCACTGGTCGACTTCGGCGTCAACGCCGTGGGCGCGGTCACCGTGCTCGACTCCGTCCGGCGGCATTGCGGCGAGGCGGTGTTCGCCCACGTGTCCACGGCCAAGGTCTACGGCGACGTGCCGGACGCGCTGCCGTTGGTGGAGACCGCGACCCGGTGGGAGCTGGACCCGTCCCACCCGTTCCACGAGCACGGCGTGGACGAGTCGCTGCGGCTGGACCGGGCCGACCGCACGTTCCTCGGGGTGTCGAAGCTGGCGGCCGACCTCGCCGCCCAGGAGTACGGCCGCCGCCTCGGCATGAAGGTGGGCGTGTTCCGGTGCGGCAGCGTCACCGGCCCGGGGCAGGCGGGCGTGCGCGAGCACGGCTTCGTGTCCCACCTGGTGCGCAGCGCCGTGCGCGGCACGCCGTACCCGGTCCTGGGCCACGGCGGCAAGCAGGTGCGCGACGTGCTGGACGCCCGCGACCTGGTGGACGCCGTGTGGCAGTTCTCCCTCGACCCCCGGCCCGGCGAGGTCTACCACCTGGGCGGCGGCCGGGAGCGCGCCGCCTCGGTGCTGGAGCTGATCGCCCGCTACGAGCACCTGACGGGCGTGGAGGTGCCGTTCGACTACTCGCCGCGGGCCCGGTTCGCCGACCCGCGGTGGTGGATCAGCGACACCCGCAAGTTCCGGCGCGACTACCCCGCCTGGTCGCCCGCGCACGACCTGGACGACGTGCTGCTGGCCCTGCACGAGCACTGGACCGCGGCGGACGACGTCGTCCAGGCGTGATTCCTCTTGACCAGGGGATATGCCGGGGTGTTGAGTGCTGGGCGAGCGTCTACACGGCGCTCTTCACGCCGCTCGGCCGCCATGAAGAACTCTTGTAGAAGCGCTTGAGAGCGCCTGAAGTCGCACCTCGCAGACTCGGTGTCGGGGAACCGGATCTGTGGGAGGCAGCGGTGGAACGAGTTCGGGTCGTCGTCCAGGCGGCGGATCACCTGAGCCTGGCTGGGCTGACCAGCTACCTCGGCTCGCGGGCCGAGGTCGTGCTCCTGGACCGGGACCAGCGGGCGCACGCCGACGTGGTCGTGGTCGCGGTCGACCGGATCGGCCCCGAGGTGCTGACCGGTCTGCGGCGGGTCGCCGCCGACATCGGCGCGCCGGTGGTGCTGGTCCTCGACGAGATCGGCGAGAACGACGTGCTGGCCGCCGTGGAGTGCCGGGTGGTGGCGATCCTGCCCCGGGCGGCGGCCACCGGCGAGCGGGTGCTGCGCAGCGTCCTGGCGGCCGCGTCGGGCGGCGGCGTCATGCCGCCCAGCCTGGTCGCGGAGCTGCTCAAGCACGTGGAACGGCTCCAGCGCGAGCTGGTGTCGCCGGCCGCGAATGTGCCGAAGCTGACGCCGCGCGAGGCGGACGTGCTGCGGCTGATGGCCGAAGGGCTGGACACCGCCGAGATCGCCGGCCGGCTGTCCTACTCCGAGCGCACGATCAAGAACGTCTTCTACGGGTTGACCACCAGGCTCAACCTGCGCAACCGGCCGCACGCGGTCGCCTACGCCCTGCGGAAGGGGATGATCTGAGGTGGACGAGACCTTGGTGGCCGAGCGGGAACGCGCCAAGCTGCGGCGGGTGGTCGACCTGGTGCGGCGGGGCCTGAGGTCCGGGACCACGCGCGGCGCACGCCCGGACCGCGGCTGGGTGATGTCGGCCGACGGGGTGATCGGCGCGCCGGCGGCGGCCGACGACCAGCCCGCCGCGACACCGGGCGGGTGACGCGCCCGCCCGGCCACGAGCCGGTTGAACACCACGGAGCGCTTGTGGTGTGGGCGGCCGTGTCGCCGGTCGACTGCGCGCCGGTCCCGCGTCGTCGAGCGCCGGTGCTCCGGGGCAGCCGCGTCGGCGGTCAGCCGACGCGGGCGGTGGCCCGCCGGATGTCCCAGGCGGCACCCAGGTCGCGGTAGACGCCGACGGCCTGGCGCAGCGCCGCGCCGGCCTCCTCCGCCCGCCCGCGCCGCGCGAGCAGCACCGCGCGGTCCTCCACCGTCTGCGCCGACTCGAACACCCGCCCCACCGACCGGTAGTGCGCGGCGACCTCCGTGAGCCCGTCCGGGTCCTCCTCCAGCACGCAACGGCAGCGCCGCGCCGCCGCGGCGGCCCTGGCAGGGGTCTTCTCCATGGCCGCCTCCGCCTCGCACGCCTCCACCGCAGCACGCGCGGTCGCCAGGTCGCCGCAGTCCAACGCCACCCGGACCAGGTCGGGCAACCACTGGTGCCGCAGCATCATCCGGGCGTACTCGGTGTCGAGGATCCCGCCCCACACCTCGATCGCCCCGACGTGGTCGCCGTTGCGGTACGCCGCCGCGGCCCGTGCGGCGACCAGGAAGTCGTTGTTCTCCCGGTTCGCCGCGGTCGCCAGGGACAGCGTGAGGCCGTCGTGCAGGTGCCGCTTGAGGGTGACCTCGTCGTCCCGGTGCGCGGCGATCAGCGCGGCGACGCCGTGCAGCAGCATCAACCCGCCCTCGCGCAGGCCGAACCCGGTGATCCCGGAGTCGTCGCCGAGCACCGCGTCGAGCCGGTCCACCGCCTCGTCCCAGCCGCCGAGCCAGAACCGGTGGACGGCCGCGCCCACCTGGAGCGCCGCCACGGGCGCGCCGTGCCCGGCCGCGTCGAACGCCTGCCGCATCGTCTCGGTCGCCTCGTCCAACCGGTCCAGGCACTGGAGCGTGAACACCCGGTTGTCCAGCAGCACCAGCCTCAGGTCCGTGAGGGCGAAGTCGGTGCCCACGATGTCCAACGCCTGGTCCAGGTAGGCCAGCGCGCTCACGTAGTCCCGGCGCGCCGCGTCGACCTGCCAGAGCACCTCCAGGGACTGGCCGATCGCGAACGGGTCGGCCGCGCGTTCCCCGACCGCGATGGACTCGCGCGCGCTCGCCGCCGCCGCGTCGAGGTCGTCCAACCCGGCGCGCTGCACCAGCGCCAGCAACGACAGCAGCCGGGCCCGCCACGCGCCCGGCAGCACCGGGTCCGCCAGCGTCTCCCGCAGCGACGCCAACGCCTGCTCCGGCCGGGACGCGCGGAACGGCACGTAGGCCGACGTCCACCGGACCTCCGCGATCCGGTCCGGGTCGCGCAGCCGCGGCAGGGCCCGCCGGGCCTGGTGCTCGGCCTCGGCGTCCCGGCCGATCCGGAACAGCGCGCTGCTCAGGTGCGCCCGCAGCGTCGCGGCCTGCTCCTCGGGCACGGCGGTGGACCGCAGCGCCCGTTGCAGCAGCTCGACCGCGACCAGCGGCGCTTCGTAGACCAGCGCGGGAGCCCGTGCCAGCAGCCAGTCCACCACCCACGCGCCGACGTCGCCGGCCGCGGCGAGCAACTGCTCGGCCACGTGGTGGACCGGCGCGCCGGCGTGCGCGAGCGCTTGCGCGGCCTGCTGGTGCAGGGCGTTGCGCAACGCCGCGGGCGTCCGCTCGTACAGCGCCTGCCGCAGCACGGGGTGCCGGAACGCGATGCGCGACCCGGCGTCGCGCAGCACGCCCGCCGCCGCGGCCTCCTCGAACGGCGTCACCAGCTCCGCCACCGGCCGGGCCAGCACGACCGACAGCCCGTCGACGGAGAACTCGCCGCCCAGCAGCGCCGCCCACCGCAGCACCTCCCGCGTGGGCGCGGAGACCAGGTCGAGCCGGCCGTCCACCGCGGACACCAGCGAGCCGGGCACCCGGTCGAACGCGTGCTCGCCCACCTCGGCCACGTCCTCGCCGACCACCACCAGCCGCTCGCGCAGCAGGGCGTCCGCGACCTCCCGCACGTACAGCGGGTTGCCGCCCGCCCGCGCGGCGATCTCGCGCAACGCCGGACCGGGCGGCGCGCCCACCAGCCGTCCCACGATGTCGGCCACGTCCGAGTCGCCCAGCGGCGCGAGGTCCAGCACCACGCCGCCGCCGGACTCCACGACCCGGCGCAGCCGGACCACCTCCGGCCGGCGCGGCACCGGTCGCGCCGCGCCCATCAGCAGCAGCGGCAGCCGCCGGGTCAGCGCGCCGAGCCGCCGCCACACCTCCGTGCTGCTCTCGTCGGCCCACTGGAGGTCGTCCAGCGCCAGCGCCAGCGGCGCGTCCGCGCACAACCGCTCCACCAGGTCGACCAGCCGGTCGACGCCGCCCGCGACCGGGTCGCCGTTGCCGAAGATCGACCCGGCCGGCTGCCGCTCGCGCAGCGCCCGCGCCACGGCCGCCCGGCGCGGGTCGGCGGCGGTGGGATCGACCCCCAGCGCGTCCAGCGCGAGCCGGAGCGGGAAGCGGCTGTCCAGCTCGTCGGCCACGGCGTGCGCGGTCTGGTGACCGGCCAGCGCGGCGCGGGCCAGCGCGGCGGCCAGCAGCGCCGACTTGCCGATGCCCATCTCGCCCTCGACCCACAGCGTCCCGCCGCGCCCGGCGGACAGGCCCTCGACCGCCCGCGAGACCGCGGCCAGCTCGGCGTCCCGGCCCAGCAGCACGGGTTCGTCGGACGCGCCGACCACCGGCGCGGCGCGGTGCGGTGTGACGTGGTGCGGTGCGACGCGGTCGGCCGGCGACGGCGTGGCGCGCGGGGGAGTCGGGGCGGATCCCGTGCCGCCGAGCACGAGCCGGTGCGCCGCGCGCAGCCCCGGCCCCGGCTCCACGCCCAGCTCCGCGACCAGCACCCGGCGGGCGTCGCGGAACACCTCCAGCGCCTCCGCGCCGCGCCCGCCGCGGTGCAGGGCCAGCACCAGCAGCTCGCGCGCCCGTTCCCGCAGCGGCTCCTCGGCGACCAGCGCGCCCAGGTCCGCGATCACGTCGGTGTGCGTGCCGGTCGCCAGGGCCGCCTCGGCGCGCAGCTCCCGCGCGGCGGTCCGCTCCGCCGCCAGCTCCCGCCGCCGGGACTCGGCGAACGGCCCGGTCAGACCCGCCAACGCCTCGCCGCGCCACAACGCCAGCGCCGCGTCGAACGAGCCGAGCGCCGCGTCCGGGTCACCGTCGGCCAGGTGCCGCTGCCCCCGCGCCCGCAACGCCCGGAACTCGGCCAGGTCGGAGTCGTCCGGGTCCCACCGGAGGCGGTAGCCGGACCCGACCGACTCCAGCAGCTTCGAGGCCGTGCCGCGCGGCCGGTCCGGCTCCAAGGCCTTGCGCAGCAACGAGACGTAGGTGTGCACGCTGCCCTCCGCGGTGGCCGGCGCGTCCTGACCCCACACCCCCGCCACCAGGTCGCCCCGCCGCACCGCCGCGCCCGCCCGTAACGCGAGCATCGCGAACACCGCCCGGGGCCGCGCGGAACCCAGCGGCACCTCGCGGTCCCCGACCCACGCGCGCACCGGCCCCAGCACGGCCAACCGCAACGCCGACATCTCGCCTGCCCTCCCAAGGCTCGTCCTGTCGCGCGACGCGTCCGCACCCCGCGACGGCGCGCGTCCGCACGCCGGTTCCCGGAGGTCGCCCGGTGCCGACGCGCACGTCCCTCCCCTTCCCCGCACCTCTCGGTGCGGGCCGTCCACGCCGCACGACCGGGCCCCGTCCCGCCCTGCGCCTCCGCTCCGCCCCGTCGGCCGGGCCGTTCGCGCGGCGCGACCCTTCGCTCCGCCGGTCGGTGCGGGTGTCCGGGCGGCGCGGCGCTTCGCTTCGCCGGTCGGTAGGGGTGTTCGGGCGGCGGAACCCTTCACCTCCCCGGTCGGCGGGGCCGTTCGGGCGGCTGGCCCCTGTGCTTCCCCGGTCGGTGGGGGTGTTCGGGCCGTGCGATGCCTTCGCTTCCCCGGTCGGCACCGCTCGGCGGAGGCGTTCGGGCGGCGCGACCGCGCGCAGGCCCGCCGCACCTCCGCTCCCCGTCCCGGTCGGCCCTGCGGGGTGGGAGCGATCACGTGGCGCGACCGCGGCCCGGCCCGCCGCGCGTCCCTTCCCCGCTCCGCCCGGCGCTCCCCGGTGCGGGCCGTTCACGCGACGCGGCGCAAGCGCGCCTCGACCCGCCGCGCCTCCGGCTCCGCGCCGACACCGCGGTACACCGCCACGGCCTCCCGCACCGCCGCGGCGGCCCCGGTGTGGTCGCCGTGCCCGGCCAGCAGCACGGCGGCGTCGTCCAGCGCCTCGGCCAGCTCCACCGGCCGACCCGCCTCCCGGTACCGCGCCGCCGCGTCGAGCACGACCACCGGGTCGCGCTCCACCAACCCCCGGCAGTGCGACGCCACCGCGCCCGTCCCGGCCTGGCCGGCCGCGCGGGCCGCCAGGTCGCCGTCGCCCGCCCGCAACGCCAACCGCGCCAGCAGCGGCAGCCAGCGGAGACGGGGCGACACGCGGTCGGGCGCGAGCAGTCCCGCCACCGCGGCGAGCGCGTCGTCCACCCGCCCGGCGCGCTCGGCCAGGAGGGCCTCGGCGGCGGCGCGGAAGTCGTCCAGGAAGTCGTCCGGGTGGTCGGCGGCGGCCCCCAGGTGCCGCAGCGCCGCGTCCGGCCGGTCCTGGCGGACCGCGACGAGCGCGGCGACGCCGTGCGCGGGCGGGGTCGGCCCCCGGTCGCACGGCCACGGGCCCGGCGTCGGCTCCCGGTGGCCGTCGACCAGCGCCACCACGTCCGCCCAGCGGCCCCGCCAGTAGTGCTGCGCCACGGCGGCGGAGTGCGGCCGGGTCGTGCGCAGCAGCTCGTCCGCCTCGTCCAGCCGGTCGAGGTGCTGGAGCGTGAACACCTTGTCGCCCACCAGGTCCGCCTGGATTTCCGGGACGACCGGCACCGCCAACGCCTCCTCGACCTGCCGCAACGCCTCGGCGTGGTCGCCGCGCGCGGTCGCCGCCCGCCACAACCCGCGCCGGGCGCGCGCCACGGCGAAGTCGTCGCGCACCTCCCGCGCCAGCCGCAACGCCCGCCGCGCCGCCGCCTCGCCCTCGTCGCCGGTCACCACGCCCGCCGTCAACGCCTCCATCCGGGCCCGCCAGACGGGCGGCGTGGTGTGGTCGGCGACCGCCGCCCGCAGCACCTCCACCGCGTCCCCGGAGTGGCCCTCGCGGTGGTGCGAGGCGGCCAGGACCCAGCGCATCTCGGCGACCACGTCGTGGTCGTGCGCGCGGGCCAGCGCGTACCGGACGTCGGCCTCGGCCCGGAGGCCGAGCCGGAACACCAGGCGCGCCAGCTCGGCGGCCAGCCGTTCCCGGTCGCCCGCGGGCACGTCCGGCTGCGCGATGGCCGACCGCAGCATCGACACGGCCAGGTCCGGATCGCGCGCCGCGACCGCGGCGGCGTGCTCGACCAGCCAGTCCACCGCCCAGCGGTCGACCGCGGTCGGCGCGGCGGCCAGCTGCCGGGCGACCAACCCCACCGGCGACCCGGCCGCGGCCAGCGCCTGGGCCGCCTGGCGGTGCAACGCCGCCCGCACCGCGGCCGGGGTGCCCAGGTAGAGCGCCTGGTGGACCAGGTGGTGCCGGAAGGCGAACTCCGCGCCCGCCTCGACCAGCACGCCCGCCGCCGTGGCCTCCTCCACGGCCGCCACCAGCTCGGACACCGGCCGACCCGCCACCACCGCCGCGTCGCCGGGCGCGAACGCCGCGCCCAGCAGCGCCGCCCGGCGCAGCAGGTCCAGCGCCTCCGCCGACAGGAACTCCAACCGCCTGGTCAACGCCGCCACCAGCGACGCGGGCACGTCCTGGCCGGTCACCGCCGCCTCGGCGAGCCCGTCGCGGATCTCCACCGCGTGCTCGCGCAGCAGCGCGTCGAGCACTTCCCGGACGTAGAGCGGGTTGCCGCCCGCGCACCCGGCGAGCCGGTCCAGGCCCTGACCGGGCGGCGCGCCCACCAGCCCGGCGACCAGGGCGGGCACCTCGTCCTCCGCCAGCGGCGGCAGCACGACCAGGTCACCGGTCTCCACGACGGCGCGCCGCACCCGCGCCACGTCCTCGCGGTGCGGCACCGGCCGCGCCACCGCGATCAGCAGCAGCGGGATCCGGTGCGACAGGCGCACCAGCCGGTGCCACAGCAGCACGCTCGCCTCGTCGGCCCACTGGAAGTCGTCCAGCGCCAGCACCAGCGGCGCCGCCGCGCACAGGTCGCCGACCAGGTCCACCAGGCGGTCGATGGCGGCGAGCACGGGGTCGCCGTCGCCCGCCGGGGCCGACAGCTCCCGGGCCAGCTCGACGCGGCGCGGGTCGGGGGAGGTGACCGACACGGCGAGGGCGTCGAGCGCCACGCGCAGCGGGAATCGGGCCCCCAGCTCGTCGGCCGCGGCGCGGGCGACGCGGACGTCCGCGCCGGCCAGGGCCGCGGCCAGCAGGGACGACTTGCCGATGCCCGGCTCGCCCTCCAGCCACAGCGCCCCACCGCGGCCCGCGTCCACTTCGGACACCGCGCGTCGCACCAGCTCCAGCTCCCGGCGTCGCCCGACGAAGTGCGCCGCCGCCGGGGGAGGGGGATCGGCGGGCGCGGCGGTCGGGGCGGGCCGGTGGTGGACCGCCTCGCCCTCCAGCACCCGGCGGTGGGCCTCCCGCAGCGCCGGACCGGGCTCGATGCCCAGTTCCTCCGCCAGCACGTGCCGGGCGTCGCGGAACACCTCCAGCGCCTCGGCCTGCCGGTTGCCCTGGTGCAGCGCGGACATCAGCAGCGCCCGCAGCCCTTCCCGCAACGGGTGCTCGACCACCAGCCCGGACAGCTCCGCCACCACGTCGGCGTGCCTGCCCAGCACCAGCCCCAGCTCGGCGCGCCGCTCCACGGCGGCCAACCGCAGCTCGTGCAACCGGGACCGCTGGGACTCGGCGAACCGGCCCGGCACGGAGAACAACGCCTCGCCCTCCCACAGCGCCAGCGCGGCGTCCAGCTCCGCCACCGCCCGCTCGGGGTCGTGCCGCGCCAGCTCCTCCGCCCGTTCGCGGTGCCGGTCGAAGCGGTGCACGTCCAGCGCCTCGCGGTCCAGCCGGAGCGCGTACCCCGCGCCGGAGGAGGTGAGCACCACCCCGGCCGACCGCTTGGACCGCTCCGGCTCCAGCGCCCGGCGCAGGCCGGAGACGTAGGTGTAGAGGCTGGCGCCGGCCGTCGCGGGCGGCGCGTCGCCCCACACGCCGTCGATCAGCTCGTCCCGGGAGACCGCCTCGTTCGCGCGCAGCGCCAGCAGGGCGAACACGGCGCGCCTGCGCGCGGTGCCGACGTCGACCTCGGTGCCGTTGCGCCACGCGCGCACCGGCCCGAGCAACCTGACCACCAGCGAAGCGGTCGTGCTCATCGACATCGGGACACCCCCCGTGTGGAAATAGGGGCCGAGTGGCGTGCTCTCGCAGATGGCGTACCTGCTCCGCCGCGCGTCGACTGGTACTCAGTTCCTACTCGTCCGCCACGTTAGCACGGCGTCGTTGCCGCAAGAGTGTCCGCGAAGTCCGTCTCAATGGGACTTTTCGCTGGTCGCGGGATGATGCGTGCGCGTTGCCCTGATCGGCGCAGTGATCTTCGCGGCAGTTTCGGGAAAAACCCGCCATTCCTCTCTCGGTGGAATACCCCCGATGGCCGACGGCGGTGTTCACCGCAATGGCGGCCGGCCGCGGTCGCTCACGACTCGGGAGCGCACATCAGCGGGCAGCCGGCCACCTGCGGGCAGGTGACCAACTGCCGGCAGCCGCACGCCAGCGTCGAGTTCAGCGTGGTCAGCCACGCCTGCCGCTCGGCGATCTCCCGCTCGATGCGGGCGCGGCGCTGGTCGGCGATCTCCTGCCAGGAGCCGCCGGACTCCTCGGCCTCGTCCAGCAGCGACGAGATCTCGGTCAGGCTGAAGCCGATGTTCCGGCACGTGCGGATCACGGACAGGCGGTCGAGCACGTCACGCGGGTAGTGCCTGCGGCCGCCGATCTTCGGGCCTTCCTCCAGCAGGCCGACGCGCTCGTAATAGCGCAGCGCGGACGAGGCGACGCCCGACGCCTTGGCCACTTGGTCGATCGGCAGCAGGTCTCCTGTCATGATCGTCCCCCAGCTCGTCGGCCCGGCAGACCCGCCGTGCGGCGCGCCGGCGTCGATCTGTCGGTACTGGATGCATCTTGAACGGTACGTCTCCGGACCGGAAGTACGCCGTTGTGCTGATGGTGGCCGGCCGACTGCTACCGAGAGATGAATTCCCGGCTGTTTTGTGGCCTGAGTCACAGGTCGTTCCGGGTGAAGTGCGCTCCCGGGCCCCAAGATGCGCGTTCCTCACAGCTACGGCGCGTCGCCGTCACCCGGCCGACGGGATTGCCACGGGTGTGCCGCGGGTGCGGAACTCCGAAGTGGCGCGCCGAACAAGTGGGCCGCGCATCGGCGGCACCGCCCACGTGGTGGGACGACCGGACGGGAGCGGGCGGCGCGGGTCAATTCCGCATTTCGTTCGGAACGGGCGCGCGTTCCATTCTGCCCGGACGCGTGTCGGGGTGATTCACCGATCGTCCGGGCGGTGGTGCGAAACAATTGCGCCCGGTTCCGCCCGGTTCGGATGACATGAATGCGCCGCACCGCGCCGACAACGTCGGGCGGCACGATCCGCCAATTCCACACCACGCCGGGGTCGTGCGCCGGAAACGCATCTCGGATGCCCGGTGCGGGGTGATCGGCGCGTCGGGTTGTGCACCCGGTGCGCGGTGGTCGACGCATCCGTCGTCGTCGGGTGCGCGGTCAGCGCGTCGGGTCGCCGCCCGCCGGAGCGCCGAACACGGCGAGGAACAGGTCCGCCGCCTCCTCGGGCGCGTGCGCTTCGAGGACCAGTTCGCCCGCCGTGAGGTGGAGGGTGAAGTCGAAGAACGCGCAGCAGCGCTGCTCGGCCGCGGCCAGCTCGGCCGCCTCGCCCGCCCGCGCGCCGGGCAGCCGCCACCGCAGCCCGTCGGCGATGCCCTCGGGCCGTGCGCCGGCCAGCAGGTCGCGCCACTGGCCGATCCGCTCCGCCTGCCGGTCGCCGGTCAGGGTGCAGGCGATGGGCGCGCCGCCGGACGGCTGGAGGTCGAGCAGGCGCGCCGAGGGCAACGGCCCCGGTGAGCCGGCGGCGTGGCGGTCGGTGGCTCCGCCGGGCGCGCGGGACCGCTGCTCCGTCCGGCTCACTTCCGTGGTCATGGATCCACGGTAAACCTTGGAGCGAGGACCAAGGCAAGGCTCACCCACACGAAGGGATGAGGTCTTCCGGGTGTCGCCGGCGGGCCGGGCGACGGCCGGCCCCGGCCCGCGACACCGCGGACCGGGGCCGGGGAGTCGTCGCTAGTAGCGGTAGTGCTCGGGCTTGTAGGGGCCGTCCACGTCGACGTCGATGTACTCGGCCTGGTCCTTGGTCAGCTTGGTGAGCTTGCCGCCGAGG
>NZ_JBSGBG010000034.1:0-102875 GCF_053601135.1 Actinosynnema sp. NPDC004786
GCTGTCCAGTAACAATCTCAAAGGAAACCTCTTGACGAGGTTCATACAATTTACTGGCTATTCGGCACGCTGTTGAGTTCTCAAAGAACACGCGCACACCGTCACTCATCACTTCAGTGATTCGATCCGGGGCTTGTTGTCCGCCGCGCTCCGTTCCGGTCTCTCTCCGGCCCGTTCCGCGCTGGCAGAGAGAAACTTACACGAGTGTCCCCGGATAGTGAAATCGGGGGGTCGGTTGCGGCATCTCCGCAGCTAGGCGTGGTGCGACCCCGTCCGGGGGTGGATGCTGAGGCCGTGCAGCTCCCCCCTGGGCTCGGTCGGTACGCGCGCCGCCTGGCCGTCGTCGCGGCTTGTTACTACGCGGGTGCCCGGCTCGGCCTGCTCCAGGCCCTGATCAACGACCAGGTGACACCGCTGTGGCCGCCGACCGGGGTGGCGGTGCTCGCCCTGCTGCTCGGCGGGCCGCGGATGTGGCCGGCGATCGTGGTCGGGGCGTTCGCGGTCAACTTCACGTTCACCGACCTCGGTGCCACGGTCCTCGTCACCGCCGGCAACACGCTCGGCCCGGTGGTCGCGTACCTGCTGCTGAGGCGGGCGGGGTTCCGGCCGGAGGTGGACCGGGCGCGGGACGCGATAGCGCTGGTGTTGCTGGGCGGGTTCGCGGGCATGGTGGTGAGCGCGACGATCGGCTCGGCCACGCTGCTGGTGGCGGGGGTGATCGACGGCGGGTTGTTCTGGTCGACGTGGGTGGTCTGGTGGACCGGCGACGTGCTCGGTGTGCTGGTGCTGGTGCCGATCGTGCTCGCGTTCCGCCGCCTGCGGTGGCGGGGCCACCCGGCGCGCCGGTGGTTGGAGGCGGCCGCGTTGCTGGTGAGCACGACGGTGGTGATGACCGTGGCGACCACGCACAACCTGCGGCTGATGTACTTGGTGTTCCCGTTCCTGATCTGGGCGGCGCTGCGGTTCCAGCACGTGGGCACGGCGCCGTGCACGGTCATCGCGGCGACGTTGGCGGCCTGGGGCGCGGCGCGCGGCTCCGGCCCGTTCGCGGACATGGGGTTGCTGCCGCGCATGGTGACGTTGCAGGCGTTCAACGGGACGGCGGTGTTGACCGCGCTGTTGTTGTCCGCGGTGATCGCGGAGCGCAACGCGGCGCGGGAGGCGATCGAGCGGACGGTGGAGCAGTTGGCGGAGGTCGTGGCGCGGTACCAGCCGTTGGGGTTGGGCAAGCTGCTGCCGCCGAAGCCGCCGGAGGAGCGCTGAGTGGACGTGGTGGTCGTCGGCGGCGGGCCGGCGGGGCGGGCGTTGGCGCGGGCGTGCGCGGCGCGGGGTCTGGGCACGACGGTGGTCGACCCGAACCCGGGGCGGCCGTGGCGGGCGACGTACGGGGCGTGGGCGGACGAGCTGCCGGTGGGCGCGCCGGTCGCGGTGCGCACGGCGAGGGCTCGGGCGTTCACGACGGGCGAGCACGTGCTCGCGCGGGGCTATGCGGTGTTGGACAACGAGCGGTTGCGGCGTCTGCCGGACGCGGTGCGGGTCGTGGCGGGTCGGGTGGTGGGGTGGACGGGCACGTCGGTGACGTTGGCGGACGGTCGGGTGTTGACCGGTCGGGTGGTGGACGCGGCCGGTGCGGCGGGTGGTCGGGGTGCGGCGCAGACGGCGGTGGGGGTGGTGGTGCCGGCCGCGGCGGCAGTCCCGTTCGTCGGGCCGGACGAGGCGTTGATCATGGATTGGCGGAAGCCGCCCGCGGCGACGACGGGTGATCCGACGTTCCTGTACGCGATCCCGGTGTCGGCGGACGAGGTGTTGCTGGAGGAGACGTCGTTGGCGCGTCGGCCGGGGTTGCCGCTGCGGGAGTTGCGGTTGCGGTTGCACGCGCGCCTGGCCGCGCACGGGGTAGCGGTGCCGGCGGGTGAGGAGCGGGTGCGCATCCCGTTGGACGGGCGGCCGCGGGCCGGCGCGTTCGGGGCGGCGGCGGGGTGGGTGCACCCGGCGACGGGGTACAGCGTGGCGGTGGCGTTGCGGCGCGCGCCGGTGGTGGCGGACGCGCTCGCGGCGGGGCGCGGGGTGGGGCGCACGGTGGCGGAACGGGCGGTCCGGGGGTTGCGGTCGCACGGGTTGGAGGCGTTGCTGGCGTTGCCGCCCGACGCCGTGCCGGAATTCTTCAACGACTTCTTCCATTTGCCCGGCAGTCTTCAACGCGCCTACCTCGGCGAGCCGGATGACCTGGGCGGGACCGCTCGCGCGATGCTCCGGCTGTTCCGGTCGGCGTCGTGGGGTATGCGAGCCCGCCTGGCATTTCCTGTGCATTCGGCCACGAGTGCGGGAACACCTGGTTAACGGTCTCGGCAAGGGCATGGGCGGAGGGGCACGATCGACGCGTGCCCGCCTTGCTGGATGACGTTCGCTTCGCCTTCCAGCCGTTGTTCAACCTCCACACCGGAGGGGTCGTGGCGGTTGAAGCGCTCGCCCGGCCGCACGACGGCACCGTGCAGGACCTGCTGCGGATGGCGTTCCGCGCGGGATACCTGGCCAACACCGACGTGGCGCTCGCCTGCCGGGCGGTCCGGCACGCGGCCGAGCACGGCCTGGGCGTGCCGCTGCACGTCAACCTGCTGGCGTTGACGATCGCGGACAAGCCGGAGCTGATGGCCCCGCTGTACGGGGTGCTGCGCGAGGTGGGGCGCACCCCGGCGGACCTGGTCGTCGAGGTCGGCACGCCGTACTCGCGCGCGCCGCGCCGGCTGCTGGTGCGGGGCATCGCGCGGTTGCGGGAGGACGGGTTCCGGATCGGGTTGGACGGCGTCGGCGAGGGTGATTCGCCGTTGTCGCTGCTCACCGAGGTGCGACCGGACGTGGTGAAGCTGGACCGCGAGGTGGTGGTGGCGCTGCCGGTCGACCCGGCGCGCTTCGCGCTGGCGCAGGCGTTGCAGCACCTGTGCGAGCACACGGGTTCGCTGGTGGTGGCGGAGGGTGTGGAGACGGAGGCGCAGCTGGCCGCGCTGCGCCGGCTGGGGGTGCGGCTCGCGCAGGGCAACCTGCTGGCGAGCCCGCAGCGCCGGCCGAAGGTGGACGCGACGATCGCGGCGGTGTTGAGCGAGGTCATCGACCCGGAGGCGGTCACCAGCACGATGACCGCGCCGTTGCGGCGCCGGAACGGCCCGAAGGTGACCGACTTCCTGCACCCGGCGACGACGCTGCCCGACTCGGCGACGTCCGAGGAGGTGCGGGACGTGCTGGCGAACCAGCCGACGGTCAGCGGCGTGGTGCTCGTGGACGGGGAGAACCGGCCGCGGTGGACGGTGGACCGCAACCGGTTCCTGCTGGCGGTGACGGGGCCGTTCGGGCACGCCCTGCACGCCAAGCGGGAGGCGGCGCGGTTGGCGGACAAGCCGAAGCTGATCGGGGCGGAGTCCAGCGCGCTGGAGTTGTTGGACGTCGTCGCGCACGCGAACCGGGAGCGCACCAACGACGACCTGGTGGTCGTGGACGACGACGACCGGTGCCTCGGTGTGGTGCGCGTCGCGGACGTCGTGCGCGGTGTGGCGGAGATGAAGGTGGAGCAGGCGGCGGCGTTGAGCCCGTTGACGCGGCTGCCGGGCAGCGACTCGATCGCGCGCGAGGTGGACCGGCGCATCCTGGGCGGCGAGCTGTTCGCCGTGGGGTGGTTGGACGTGGACGCGTTCAAGCGGGTCAACGACTCGGCGGGGTTCGCGGCCGGGGACGACCTGATCCGGGCGATAGGGCGTGCGCTGACCGAGGGGGCGGGGTCGTTCCCGGGCGTGCAGGTGGGGCACGTGGGCGGGGACGATTTCCTGGTGGTGGCGGGGTTGGACGAGATCGTGCCGTTCGCCGCGGGTGTGCTGGACGTGCCGTTCGAGGCGGAGGGGCGCGCGGTGACGTTGTCGTTGGCGACGTTGGTCTGCGCGGCGGGGTCGGTGGGGTCGTACCGCGAGGTGTCGCGGTTGCTCGCGCCGTTGAAGGAGCACGCGAAGTCGTTGCGGGGCAACAGTTGGGTGTTGGGGCGGCCGGGCAGCGACCACGTCGACGTGCTGCGGGGCGGGCCGCACCTCGCGGTGAGCTAGGAAGTTCACCGCAAAGCTGCCTGTGCGACCCGGTCGGTTACTCCTAGCATCACGGTGACTACCCACCGCACGGGAGGTCCCTGGTGAGTGAGGTCATCGCCCTACCGCTTCCGCGAAGCGTGTCCGACCCGCCGCTGACGGTGGGGGTCGAGGAGGAGTTCCTGCTGGTCGACGCGGATACCGGGGTGCTGGTGCCGCTGGCGGGCGTCGTGCTCGGCGGCGCCCGGTCCGGGCTGGACCTGCAGACCGAGATGACGAAGTACCAGGTGGAGAGCGCCACGCCGGTGTGCCGGAGCATGGCGGAGGTGCGTGAGCAGTTGCTGGCGGCGCGGCGTGAGCTGGCCGCGTTGGCGGGCGCGCACGGTGCGCGGGTCGTGGCGAGCGGGACGCCGCTGCTGGGCGGCAGCCGGCCGCCGCCGCTGACCGACACCGCGCGTTACCGCCGGATCGCCGCCGAGTACGGGCCGCTGGTGGACGGGCTGATGATCTGCGGGTGCCACGTGCACGTCGGCATCCCGGACGAGGAGACGGGGGTGCTGGTCAGCAACCACCTGCGGCAGTGGCTGCCGGTGCTGCTGGCGCTGAGCGCCAACTCGCCGTTCGCGGACGGGCGGGACACGGGGTACGCGAGTTGGCGCTACCTGGCGTGGAGCCCGTGGCCGTCGGCGGGCGCGCCGCCGTGGTTCGAGTCGGCGGAGGACTACCACCGGGGCACGGGGGTGCTGTGGTCGAGCGGGGCGGCGTTGGACCCCGCGATGGTGTACTGGGACGTGCGGTTGTCGGCCCGGCACCCGACGGTGGAGCTGCGGGTGTGCGACGTGGCGGTGACCGTGGACGAGGCGGTGGTGCTGGCGGCGCTCGTGCGGGCGATCGCGGCGACCGCGCTGGCCGGGGTGCCGGCCCACCGGGTGCCGGACCTGGCGTTGCGGACGGCGTTGTGGCGGGCGGCGCGGGACGGGTTGGACGGGGCGGGGATCGAGCCGCACAGCGGCCGGTTGGTGCCGGCGGTGGACATGGTGCGGTCGTTGTTGGACTGGACGCGCCCGGCGTTGCGGGCGGCGGGCGACGAGGACCTGGTGGTGGACGGCGTCGACCGGTTGCTGCTGGACGGCACGGGCGCGGCCCGGCAGCGGAGGGCGTTCCGGGAACGCGGGTCGCTGGCGGACGTGGTCCGGCTGCTGACCGTCCAGCCCTGACGTCGTGCCCCGACGGGGCGGTGGGACGACACAGGGGCCCTCGCGGCGAGGACCCCTGTGCGGGTTGTCGGTCGGGTGCGGGTCAGACCGTGAAGCCGAGTGCCCGCAACTGCTCGCGGCCGTCGTCGGTGATCTTCTCCGGGCCCCACGGCGGCATCCACACCCAGTTGATGCGGAAGTCGTTGACGATCCCGCCGCCGCCACCGCCGACCAGCGCCGACCGCGTCTGGTCCTCGATGACGTCGGTCAGCGGGCACGCCGCGGACGTGAGCGTCATGTCGATCAGCGCGACGTTCTCCTCGTCCACCCGGATGTCGTACACCAGGCCGAGGTCCACGACGTTGATGCCCAGTTCGGGGTCGACCACGTCGCGCATGGCCTCCTCGACGTCGTCCACGGCGGCCACGTCGGCCTTCGGCGCCGGCGGTTCGGGCATGCCCTCGATGCCGCGCACCACGTCCTCTTCGGTGCTCATGCCTTCGCTCCCTCGCTGCGTGCCACCGCGTCCTTGAAAGCCATCCAGCCCAGCAGCGCGCACTTCACGCGTGCCGGGTACTTCGCCACGCCCGCGAACGCGATGCCGTCCTCCAGGACGTCCTCGTCCGGCTCGACCTTGCCCTTGCCCTGCATCAGCTCGACGAACGCGTCCATCTTCTCGAACGCCTCGCCCAACGGCCGGCCGACCACCAGGTCGGTGAGCACCGAGGTGGACGCCTGGCTGATCGAGCAGCCCTGACCGTCGTAGGACACGTCGCGCACCGTGTCGCCGTCGAGCTTGACCCGCAGCGTCACCTCGTCCCCGCACGTGGGGTTGATCTGGTGGGACTCGCCGTCGAACTCGTCCCGCAGGCCGCGGCCGTGCGGGTTCTTGTAGTGGTCCAGGATGATCTCCTGGTACATCTGCTGCAGCTGCATCACGCCACCCCGAAGAACTTCTGCGCTTCGCGGACGGCGTCGACCAGCGCGTCCACCTCGTCCAGCGTGTTGTACAGGTAGAAGCTGGCCCGCACGGTCGCGGCCGCGTCCATCCGCCGGTGCAGCGGCCACGCGCAGTGGTGGCCGACGCGCACCGCGACGCCCAGGCTGTCGAGCACCTGGCCCGCGTCGTGCGCGTGGATGCCCTCCACCACGAACGACACCGCGCCGCCGCGGTCCACCACGTCCAGCGGTCCGACGACCCGCACGCCCGGCACACCGGCCAGGCCGCGCAGCGCCGCCTCGGTCAGCACGTGCTCGTGCGCCGCGACGCGGTCCATGCCGAGGGCGTTGAGGTAGTCCACCGCCGCGCCCAGCGCCACCGCCTGCGACGTCATGGGCACGCCCGCCTCGAACCGCGCGGGCGGCGGGGCGAAGGTCGACTTCGCCATGTGGACCATCTCGATCATCGACCCGCCGGTGAGGAACGGCGGCAGCGCCTCCAGCAGCTCGCGGCGGCCGTAGAGCACGCCGATGCCCGACGGTCCGAGCATCTTGTGGCCGCTGAACACGGCGAAGTCCACGCCCAGCGCGCCGAAGTCGACCGGGCCGTGCGGCACGGACTGGCACGCGTCGAGCACCGTCAGCGCGCCCACCGCGCGGGCCGCGTCGACCAGCACGCGCACCGGGTTCACCGTGCCGAGCACGTTCGACTGGTGCGTGAAGGCGACGACCTTCGTCCTCGGGTTGATCAGCGAGTCGAGGTCCGACAGGTCCAGCCGGCCCTCGTCGGTCACGCCGAACCACCGCAGCGTGGCGCCCGTCCGCGCGGCCAACTGCTGCCACGGGACGAGGTTCGCGTGGTGCTCCATCTCGGTGACGACGATCTCGTCGCCGGGGCCGACGCGGAACCGCTCGGCCTCGGGTCCGGCGGTGGCCGCGTTGCCCATCGCGTACGCGACCAGGTTCACGCCCTCGGTCGCGTTCTTGGTGAACACGATCTCGCCGTAGTCGACGCCCACGAAGTCGGCGATCTTCTGCCGGGCGCCCTCGTAGGCGTCCGTGGCCTCTTCGGCCAGTTGGTGCGCGCCGCGGTGCACCGCGGCGTTGGCGGTCTCCAGGAAGGCGCGCTCGGCGTCGAGGACCTGCCTCGGCCGTTGCGAGGTGGCGCCGGAGTCGAGGTAGACCAGCCGCTTGCCCTCCCGCACGGTGCGGCCCAGGATCGGGAAGTCCGCCCGGACGGTAGCGACGTCCAGTGGAGTGGCGGTCGTGGTCACTGCTCCGACGCCTCCTCTCGATACGTGTTCACGGACAGGTGCACGACAGGTGCAACGTCAGCCGATCGCGGCGGCTTCCGCCTTCCCGGTGTACTTCACGTAACCCTCCGCCTCGAGCTGGTCGGCCAGCTCGGGGCCGCCGGACTCGACGATCCGGCCACCCGCGAAGACGTGGACGAAGTCGGGCGAGATGTACTTGAGGATCCGGGTGTAGTGGGTGATCAGCATCACGCCGGCTTCGCCGGACTGCTTGTACCGGTTCACGCCCTCGGACACGACGCGCAGCGCGTCGACGTCCAGGCCGGAGTCGGTCTCGTCGAGGATCGCGATCTTCGGCTTGAGCAGCCCGAGCTGCAGGATCTCGTGGCGCTTCTTCTCGCCGCCGGAGAAGCCCTCGTTGACCGAGCGCTCGGCGAAGGCCGGGTCGATGTCCAGGTCGGACATCGCCTCCTTGACCTCCTTGACCCAGTGGCGCAGCTTCGGGGCCTCGCCGCGCACGGCGGTGGCGGCGGTGCGGAGGAAGTTCGACATCGAGACGCCGGGCACCTCGACCGGGTACTGCATGGCGAGGAAGAGACCCGCGCGGGCGCGCTCGTCCACGGTCATCTCCAGCACGTCCTCGCCGTCCAGCAGCACGCTGCCGGAGGTGATCTCGTACTTGGGGTGGCCGGCGATGGCGTAGGACAGGGTGGACTTGCCCGAGCCGTTGGGACCCATGATCGCGTGGGTCTCGCCCGCCTTGATGGTCAGGTCGACGCCCTTGAGGATCTCCTTGGAACCCTCCTCGGTGGTGACCGAGACGTGCAGGTCCTTGATCTCCAGAGTGGCCATTGGTGCTTCGTTCTCCTGGTGTTGCGGGCGGAAGTCAGTTCGTGGTGGTGGTGACGTCCACGTAGACGTCGTCACCGCGGAGTTCGACGGCGAACACGTCGACCGGCTCGGTGGCGGGCGGCGAGGACGGGCGGCCGGTGCGCAGGTCGAAGCACGACCCGTGCAGCCAGCACTCCACGCCCTTGCGCGTCACCTCGCCCTCGCTGAGCGCGACCTCGGCGTGCGAGCACAGGTCGCGCAGCGCGTGCACGGTCCCGCCGTCGCGGACGAGCACGACCGGGGTGTACTCGTCGCCGACCTCGAACGCCGCGGGCTTGCGGTCGTCGAGGTCGGTCAGCGAGCACACCCGGATCACGCGCCCACCGCTTCGAGTTCCGCCTCGATGGCGGCTTCGAGGCGCTCGCGCACCTCGGGGACGCCGATCTTGAGCAGGATCTCGTGGAAGAACCCGCGCACGACCAGCCTGCGCGCCTGCTCCTCCGGGATGCCGCGGGCCTGGAGGTAGAACAGCTGCTCGTCGTCGAACCGGCCGGTGGCGCTGGCGTGGCCCGCGCCCTCGATCTCGCCGGTCTCGATCTCCAGGTTCGGCACCGAGTCGGCGCGCGCGCCGTCGGTCAGCACCAGGTTGCGGTTCAGCTCGAAGGTCTCGGTGCCCTCGGCCGCGGCGCGGATCAGCACGTCGCCGATCCACACCGTGTGCGCGTCCTCGCCCTGGAGCGCGCCCTTGTAGACGACGTTGCTGCGGCAGTTGGACACCGCGTGGTCGACGAAGGTGCGGTGCTCCAGGTGCTGGCCCGCGTCGGCGAAGTACAGGCCGAGCAGCTCGGCGTCGCCGCCGCGGCCGGTGTAGGTGACCACCGGGGTGAGGCGGACCACGTCGCCGCCGAGGGTGACGACGGTGTGCTTGAACGAGGCGTCGCGGCCCAGCCGGGCGTGGTGCGCGGAGACGTGCACCGCGTCGTCGGCCCAGTCCTGGATGGCGACCACGGTGAGGTGCGCGCCGTCGCCGACGACGAACTCGACGTTGTCGGCGTAGGCGCCGGAGCCGCGGTGGTCGATGACGACGACGGCCTCGGCGAACGGCTTGGCGTGCACGTGCAGGTGGCCGTAGGCGACCTTGCCCTGGCCCGCGCCGGTCACGGTGATCGTGGTCGGCCCGACCTTCGCGTCACCCGGCAGGGTGACGACGGTGGCCTGGGTGAACGACGTCCACGCCTGGGCGGCGATCCGGTCGCCGGGGGTGCCCGCGACGCCCAGCCGCTCGTCGTCGCGCGCCACGGTCTCGACCGCGACGCCCTCCGGCGCGTCCACGTCGACGGTCACCGCGCCGGTCGCCTCGGCTCCCCGGTGCAGGTTCGCCAGGCGCTTCATGGGGGTGAAGCGCCAGATCTCCTCGCGCCCCCCGGGCACCTCGAACGCGTTCACGTCGAACGACGTGAAGTGGTCGGCGCGTGACGAGACGGGAGCACCTGCACCGTGCGAGTGGGCCGTCAGGCCGTGTTGCTGGTCTTCGGTGGTGACGGCCATGTCAGCCGACGGCCCCTTCCATCTGCAGCTCGATCAGGCGGTTCAGCTCGAGGGCGTACTCCATCGGCAGCTCGCGCGCGATGGGCTCGACGAACCCGCGCACGATCATCGCCATGGCCTCGTCCTCGTTGAGACCGCGGGACATCAGGTAGAACAGCTGGTCCTCGGAGACCTTCGAGACCGTGGCCTCGTGGCCCATCGACACGTCGTCCTCGCGGACGTCCACGTAGGGGTAGGTGTCCGAGCGGCTGATGTTGTCCACCAGCAGCGCGTCGCACTTGACCGTGGACTTCGAGTGGTGCGCCCGCTTGTTGACCTGCACGAGGCCGCGGTAGGAGGTGCGGCCGCCGCCGCGCGCCACCGACTTCGACACGATCGTGGACGACGTGTGCGGCGCCATGTGGACCATCTTCGCGCCGGCGTCCTGGTGCTGGCCCTCGCCCGCGAACGCGATCGAGAGGACCTCGCCCTTGGCGTGCTCGCCCATGAGGAACACGGCCGGGTACTTCATGGTGACCTTGGAGCCGATGTTGCCGTCGATCCACTCCATGGTCGCGCCCTCTTCGGCCTTGGCGCGCTTGGTGACCAGGTTGTAGACGTTGTTCGACCAGTTCTGGATGGTCGTGTAGCGGCAGCGGCCGCCCTTCTTGACGATGATCTCCACGACGGCGGAGTGCAGCGAGTCCGACGAGTAGATCGGCGCGGTGCAGCCCTCGACGTAGTGCACGTACGCGCCCTCGTCGACGATGATCAGCGTGCGCTCGAACTGGCCCATGTTCTCGGTGTTGATCCGGAAGTAGGCCTGGAGCGGGATCTCGACGTGCACGCCCTTCGGCACGTAGATGAACGAGCCGCCCGACCACACCGCGGAGTTCAGCGCGGAGAACTTGTTGTCACCCGACGGGATGACGGAGCCGAAGTACTCCTTGAACAGCTCCGGGTGCTCCTTGAGGGCGGTGTCCGTGTCGAGGAAGATGACGCCCTGCTCCTCGAGGTCCTCGCGGATCTTGTGGTAGACGACCTCGGACTCGTACTGGGCCGCGACGCCGGAGACCAGGCGCTGCTTCTCCGCCTCCGGGATGCCCAGCTTGTCGTAGGTGTTCTTGATGTCGTCGGGCAGGTCGTCCCAGGTCGCCGCCTGCTTCTCGGTCGACCGGACGAAGTACTTGATGTTGTCGAAGTCGATGCCCGACAGGTCGGAACCCCACGTCGGCATCGGCTTGCGGTCGAACAGGCGCAGCGCCTTCAGCCGGAAGTCCAGCATCCACTCGGGCTCGTTCTTCTTCGCCGAGATGTCCCGAACGACGTCCTCGTTCAGGCCCCGGCGAGCGCTCGCGCCTGCCACGTCCGAGTCGGCCCAGCCGAACTCGTAGTTGCCGATGCTCGCCAGGGTCTCTTCCTGGGTGAGCGGGGCTGTGGTGGTGCGCTGCTCGGCAGCGGCAGTCATGCGGGCTCCCCTCCATCTGGGATCCGGGGTGTGTTCGGGATGTGCGTCGTGCACACGGCATCGCCGCGGGCGATCGTGGCCAGGCGTTGGACGTGCGTGCCGAGCAGGTCGGCGAACGCCGCCGTCTCGGTCTCGCACAGCTGCGGGAACTCCGCCGCGACGTGCGCCACCGGGCACAGGTGCTGGCAGAGCTGCTCGCCCGCCCCCACGGTGCGCGCCGAGGCAGCGTAGCCCTCCCTGGTCAACGCCACCGCGAGGGCCTTGGCCCGGTCCGCGGCGTCGGGGCGGTCGACGATGGCCGAGCGGTGCCGGTCGACGAATGCGGACACCCGTCGTTCGGCGAAGGCCCGTACCGCCTCCTCCCCGCCCTGTTCGGCGAGGAACCGCAGCGCGGCCACGGCGAGGTCGTCGTAGGCGTGCCCGAAGCGGGCCCGCCCCTGCTCGGTCAGCAGGAACAGCTTGGCCGGGCGACCCCGGCCGCGCTGACCCCGGCGGGGGGCCTCCCTGCCGGTCGCCTCGCCGTCCGCCACCAGCGCGTCGATGTGCCGGCGCACCGCCGTGGGGCTCAGGCCCAGCTGCTCCGCGACCGAGGCCGCGGCCACCGGGCCCTGCTCCAGGAGGAGCCGTGCGACGGCGTGCCGGGTCCGCCCGTCGTGCCCGGACGGCACGGCGGTCGGAGAGGTCCCGGCGTTTTTCACAACACCAGTGTTGCGTATTTCGCGGTCGGTCGCAAAGATCGGTGCGCGCCGGGTGACCCGAGTCACGCGCCCGGGCCGGCCGCTACCCTTCGGACGTGACGGCGGGCGGACTGGTGATGACGAACCGGAGCGAGATCGGCGAGGCAGCGCCCCTCGACGCGACCGAGACCCGGCAGCTCGACATCATCCGCCGGTGGGGCACCGTGGGCGCGTTGCTGCTGGCCGTGGGCTCGCTCGGGGCGGGCGCGGCGCCCGTGTTCAGCCCCCTGCCCGGCACCCCGCTGCTCGGGCTGTTCCCCCGGATGCCGAGCGCCGCGATGGGCGTCGCCTGGACCGGCATCTTCCTCATCGTGTCGGCGTGGCTGTGGCTGGGCCGGTTCGCCCGGCCGGGCAGGCCCCGGCTGATGTCGCGCAGCCAGCTCGACCGCACGCTGCTGATGTGGATCACGCCGCTGGTGTTCGTGCTGCCCATGTTCAGCCGGGACGTCTACAGCTACCTGGCGCAGTCGCAGATCGCCGCCAACGGGCAGGACCCGTACGAGCTGGGGCCCGCCACGGCGCTGGGCGTGGAGCACGACCTGACCAAGAACGTGCCGAACATCTGGCGGGAGACGCCCGCGCCGTACGGGCCGCTGTTCCTGGCCGTCGGGCGGGTCATCTCGATGGTGACCGGCGACAGCGTGCTGCCCGGCATCTTCCTGCACCGGCTGCTGGGGCTGCTGGGCCTGGCGATGATCGTGTGGGCGCTGCCGCGGCTCGCGCGGCGCTTCGGCGTGCCGCCGGTGGCGGCGCTGTGGCTGGGCGCGGCGAACCCGCTGGTGCTGTTCCACCTGGTCGTCGGCGTGCACAACGAGGGCCTGGCGATCGGCCTGATGCTGGTGGGGCTCGAGTTGGCGCTGCGCAAGATGCCGGTCACGCCCGGCGCGCCGACGACGCGCGAGGAGCTGCTCTGGATCACGCTCGGCGCGACGATGATCACGATGGGCGCGGCGGTGAAGATCCCGGCCGCGCTGGCGCTCGGCTTCCTGGGCGTGATGATCGCGCGGCGGTGGGGCGGCAGGTTCTCCGACCTGGTGCGGGCGGCGCTGCTGTTGCTGCTCGTCTCGGGTGTGGTGATGGTGGGGACGTGCGTCGGCACCGGGCTCGGGTTCGGGTGGGTGGAGACGCTGAACGTCGCCAGCACGGTGAAGAGCTGGATGTCGCCGCCGACCGCGATGGGGTTCCTGGGCGGCGGGCTGGGGCTGCTGCTGGGGCTGGGCAACCACACCGAGTCGATGATCGTGCTGATGCGGATCGTGACGCAGGCGGTGTCGGTGGTGATCGTGGCGACGCTGCTGTGGAAGGCGTTCCGGGGGCGGATCAAGGCCGTCAACGGGCTCGGCGCGGGGCTGGGCGCGGTGCTGGTGCTGGGGCCGGTGCTCCAGCCGTGGTACGTGCTGTGGGCGGCGTTGCCGCTGGCCACGGGCGTGCTGGCGCGTCGGTTCCGGGTGTTCGCGACGACCGCGAGCGCGGTGATCGCGGTGATCCTGCCGCCGACCGGCTCGGCGTTCGACGGGCGCGCCTACATCGTGCCGCAGGCCGTGACCGGGGCCGTGATCGCGTTCGCCGTGTGCCTCTTCGTCGCCCGCAGGCAGGTCCTCCCCCTGATCAAACGCGACCCCCTGCCCGGCTCCGCCTGACCCCCCGCGTGTCGAACCTTCAGGACCCGTGTGTCGAACACTCGCATCGCGTGTGTCGAACGCTCAGGACCCCTGAACTCAACGCTCGCGTCCACACGCTCGAACCCGAATGTCGAACTCATGGGACCTGAAGGTTCGACACACGGGACCCGGAGGTTCGACACACGGGGGGTAACGGGATCGGGTGGTGGGCGAGAGAGCAGGTAGGGCCGGTGCGGGAGGATCGGCGCGGTCGGGGAGGAGTGCGTGATGGTGGACGTGCCCAGGGAGCAGATCCGATTCGCCGTCGTGCTGAACGGGGGTGTGAGCCTCGCCGTGTGGATGGGCGGGGTCGTGCTCGAACTCGACCGGCTGACCCGGGGGGCCGGTCCGTACGCCGACCTGCTCGACATGGTCGGCAGCACGGCCCGCGCCGACGTCATCACGGGCACGTCGGCCGGCGGCATCAACGGCGCGGCCCTGGCGTTGTCGCAGGTCAACGCCAACGCCAAGCTGGAACGGCTGCGTGACCTGTGGGCCGAGCAGGGGCGGATGGAACAACTGCTGCGCACCCCGTTCCGCGGCGAGCCGGTCTCCCTGCTGCGCGGCGACGAGTTCTTCCTCCCCCGCCTGAAGGAGGCGCTCGAACGCCTGACCACCGACTTCGCCCCGCAGGAGGACCGCCCGGTCGACCTGCGGATCACCACGACGCTGCTCGCGGGCGTGCCCACGGTCACCTACGACGACCTGGGCCAGACCCTGGTGCAGGCGTCCCACCAGGGCAGCTTCTCCTTCCGCCGCGACCCCGGCGGCCGCGACGACTTCACCGCCGACAAGCTCCCCGCCCTGGTCGGCCGCATGGCGCTGGCCGCGCGCTCGTCCGCGTCGTTCCCGTTCGCGTTCGAACCGTCGTTCATCCCGGTCGCGCCGGGCGCGCCCGACGGCGACAAGCCGAACATGGCCGAGGTCGCGTCGTGGGCCAACGACACCGACAACCGGTCCCGCTACGCCGTGGACGGCGGCGTCCTGGTGAACACCCCCACCAAGGAGGCGCTGGAGGCCATCGACCGGATGGCCGCCGAAGGCCCGGTGCGACGGGTGATGCTGCTGGTGTTCCCGCACGCCCCGGAGGCGGTCGTGGAGCCCGTGGCCCCGGTGGACGGCGCGCTGCCCAGCACCGTCGCCACCGGCGGCAAGCTGCTCGGCGCGCTGACCAGCCAGAGCGGCCGGACCTACGTCGAGCGCATCGAGGAGCACAATCGCAACGCCGCGTCCCGCCGCGGCGGCCGCAACGCGCTGCTGGACCGGCTGGCGTCGGGCGGTTCGGTCACCGGGAAGCTGTACGCGCTGGCCGAGACGCTGCACGACCACTACGAGGACGTCCGCATCCGGCACGCCGCCCGCGACGTCGCGACCCGCCAGTTCGAGGTGCCGGGCGCGAACGCCGCCGGCTGGACGTTCGAACGGGTCCGCGCGGCGGCCGAGGCGGCCCAGCGGGAGCACCGCGCCGAGTGGGGCCGGCTGCCGTACGTGCCGACCCGGCCCCAGCCCGCGCCGCTGCCCGACCACGGCTGGCCGTGGGGCATCACGATGGCCGAACGGCTCGCGTCCGCCGCGATGGACGTGCTCAAGCGGCTGGTGTGGATCATGCCGGATGCGCAGCGGCTCGCGATGGCCCGCACGAACCTGTTCGACGTGCGGGCACGGCTGCGCGCCGCCCGGGTCGACCTGGACGGGCACTGGACCACCGGCGCGCCGGAGGAGCTGGACCAGGAGTACTGGGGGCGGCGGGTCCGCCGGTTCGCCGAGAAGATGCTGGACGAGCCGGACGGCGTCGGGCAGCGGGTGCGGGAGCAGGTGGAGCGGATCGCGGGCGTCCTCGGCGACGCGCGCGACATCCTCGACCAGCTGGACGAGGAGCAGCTGCGGGTGGGCGAGCTGCGGTCGTGGCACCGGTTGCTGACCGAGCCGCGCACCGAGGCGGAGGCCGAGGCGGGGCTGGTCGCGGGCGAGCTGTGGCTGTCCCGCGTGCTGGCGCTGGAGGTGGCCACGACGTGCCTGGCCGACGACACGCGCGGCGGTCTCGACCAGGCCGTCGAGCTGGTGCAGATCAGCCTGCAGACGCGCAACGCGTTCGCCGAGTACAGCCTCACCGCCGAGGACAAGGCGGGCGGGGCGTCGCTGCACCGGTTCTCCGGGTTCCTCAAGCGGTCGTGGCGGGTCAACGACTGGATCTGGGGTCGGCTCGACGGCGCGACGATGCTGTGCAAGGTGGTGTTCGACCCGAAGCGGCTGCTGCGGGTGGACCGGCTGACCGGCGCGGGCGGCGACCCGGTCGAGCGGGCCGCGGCGAAGGTGGACGAGCTGGTGGCCGCGTTGTTCGGCGACGGCCTGCCGGCCGAGCTGGAGCCGTGCGTGCGGCGGGCGAAGGCCGAGCTGGGCAAGGTGTACGCCGATCCCGACGGCGACCACCCGCCGACGTGCGCGGCGCTGGCGGAGCTGGCCGCGTGGGGCCTGCACGTGCGGATCATCTGCGAGGAGCTGCCCGCGCTGCGCGCCGCGATCCTGGCCGACCGGACCGAGGGCGCGGACCGGCGTTCGCGCGGCGAGCTGTTCCTGGAGGAGCAGGCCGCGCTGCTGGCCCGGCTGCCCGTGCGCACGGACGCCGACCGGGTCGAGGTGGGCGTGCGGGGGCTGGCGGCGTTCGACCGGGCGGGCATCGGCCGTGAGCCGCTGGTGCAGGAGGCGAGCAGCGACCAGCTGATCCGGACGGCGGCCACGGCCGCGGCGGTGGCGATCACCGTGGCCGACAGCGACAACTCCGGTCTGGGCACGGCGAAACCGCTGACCAGGACGTTGCGCGGGGCGGCGCTGCTGCCGTACTGGACGATCACCGGGTTGACCCGGGGTGGCCGGTTGGCGCAGTTCCTCGGGCTGCTCGGGTTCGCGTTGGGCGGCGCGCTGCTGGTGTTGTCGCTGTTCGACCTGCTGCCGCCGTGGGCGGTGGGGCCGGCGGCGGCGTTCGGCGGTGGGACGCTGCTGGCCGCGTTCGGCTACGCGGCGTTGCGGTCCGGGACGCTGCTGCACGGGCTCGTGCTGCTGTCCCCGGTGATCCCGCTGGTCACGGTCGCGATCGACCGGACGCGGCACGCCCTGGCGTCCGGCGACACCGGCGGCCAGGCGGTGACGGGCATGGTCGCGGTCGGCGGCGTGCTGCTGGTCGTGGTGGGGTTGCTGGTCATCGGGAGCCTGCCCGCGCCGGTGGGCACGCCGCTCGCGGTGCTGGGCCGGATCCGGCTCAAGCCGCGGCTGCTGCTGCGGGTGCTGGTGGCGGCGGCGATCGTGGTCGGGGTGTGGGCCGTGGTGCGGTACCGGCTGTACGACCTGAAGCCCGCGTTCGTGGTCGTCGGCACGGTCGTGGCGATCGTGTTCGGCGCGGTGACGTCGTACGTGCTGGGCAGCTCGTTGCGGCGGTGGCGGCAGGTGGACGGGGTGTGGGACACCGAGGCCGCCGAGCCGCCCGCGTCCGCGACCGCCGGGTGGGCCGCGGTGTACGGGGCGGTGCTGCTGGTGATCGCCGCGATCGTGCAGGTGTTCTCGCTGCGGTTCACCGGGTGGGAGGCGGTGCTGGGCACGGCGTTGGCGTTCGGGCTGGTGCTGCTGCTGGTCACGACGTGGTGGGTGCCGCTGCGGGCCAGGCGGACCATCGCCACGTCGCTGGTCGAGCAGATGTCCGTGCTGGACTTCGACTCCGACGACGTGGCCGAGGCGCTGCTGAAGCGGCTGGAGGGGCACGGGATGCTGTTCAAGTTCCTCACCGAGCTGGACGACACCGGCCGTCCCCGCCTGAGCGCGAACGGCCTGCGCGTCGCCCACCGCGCCGCCCGCCGCTCCGCCACGGGCACGGACCTCGACTGACCCGCGTGTCCTACGTTCGGAACGCGCGTGTCCTACGTTCGGGACAGGCGAGTTGAACGTTCGGAACGGCCCTTGCCTCGGTGGGCGCGTTCCGAGTGTTCAACTCACGCGTTCCGAACGTAGGACACACGCGTTCTCAACGTAGGACTCGCGCGTCCGGGGTCAGGCGGCCAGGGCCGGGGTGCGGTGGACGGGAGGCAGTCCCAGGGCGCGGGCGTAGAGGGACTCGAAGGTCTCCAGGGTGGTGTCGATGGCGTGGGCGGCGATCAGGTCGCTGCTCGCCGCGCCCATCCGGGCGGTCACGGCCGGGTCCGCGGTCACGGCGTGCAGCCGGTCGGCCAGGCCGCGCACGTCACCCGGCGTGAACAGCCAGCCGTTGCGGCCCGGCGCGCACAGGTGCGGCAGCGCCATGGCGTCCGCGACCACCACCGGCTTGCCCGCCGCCATCGCCTCCATCGTCGCCAGGCTCTGCAGCTCCGCGATGCCCGGCATGCAGAACACGTCCGCGCCGGCGTAGGCGTCCAGCAGCTCCTCCTCGCCCACGAACCCCCGGAACGTCACCCGATCGGTGATCCCCAGGTCGCGCGCCAGCAGCTCCCACTCCGCCCGGCACGACCCGTCGCCCACGATCTCCGCGTGCAGCCGCGGCACCAGCGCCAACGCCCGCAGCAGCTCGTCCACCCGCTTCTCCTCGTCCAGCCGGCCCACGAACAGCACGGTCGGCGCGTCGGTCCGCCGCACGGGACGCCGCGACCGGTACCGGTCGATGTCGATGCCGCACGACACCGGCACCGCGCGGGCCGGGAACCCGTTGTCGTGCAGCAGCCGCACGGCCCGCGGCGTCGGCGCGGTCACCACGTCGGCCTGCCCGAACACCCGCGTCAGGTCCCGCCACGCCCACCGCGACGCCACGCCCTGCAACCACGCCGGCACGCGGGCGTGCCCGAACAGGTTCTCCGGCATGAAGTGGTTGGTCGCCACGGTCGGGATGCCCAGCGCCGCCGCCCGCCCCAGCACGTGCCGGCCCACCACGAAGTGCGCCTGCACGTGCACCAGATCCGGCCGCAGCCCTTCCAGCAGCACGTCGACGTCCCGGCGCACCTGCCACGGCAGCCCGATGCGGAACGTGCGGTGGAACGGCGTGCGGTGCGAGCGCAGCCGGTGCACGGTGATCCCGTCGGCGCGTTCGGTGCGGGCCGCGCCGTCCGGCGACACGCAGATCACGTGCACGTCGTGGCCGCGGCCGGCGAGGCCGGTGGCGAGGCGGTGGGCGAACCGGGCCGCGCCGTTGACGTCCGGCGGGAACGTCTCCGCGGCGATGACGATCCGCATGGCGCGTCCGTTGGTCACTGTCGTCTCCGATCTGGTGGGCACTGCGGGAAGGGTTCGGGTGCGGGCCAGCGCGACGACACCGCCGATGGCGATCACGGCGCACACCACCTGGGCGGCGCCGACGAGCGGGCTGGTCCGGTTCGCCTCGCCGAGCAGTCCCGCGCCGATGCCGACGGCGACGAGCGGGTCCACGACGGTGAGGCAGGCGACCGCCACGTGCGGCGGTCCACTGGCGTAGGCGTGCTGGATGAACCAGCCGCCGACGAGGAGGGAGGCGGCGATGCCCGCCGCCGACAACGCGGTCGCCCACGTCAGGCCGCCCTGCTGGACGTCCTGCGACACCGACCGCATGAGCACGGAGACGAAGCCGTAGGCGACGCCGCCCGCCGCGCCAAAGCCGAGGGCGCGGACCGCCGGGCGGGTGGACAGCACCCCGACCAGGCCGGGGACCGCGATCAGGCCGAGCGCCAGCAGCGCGGCCCGCACCTCGGCCTCCGGCACGACCGCGGTGGACGTGGCGCTGCCCGCGGCCAGGAGCACGAACGCCCCCACGCCGAACGTGGTCCACGCGACCGCGGGCAGCTCACGGCGGCGGCCGTCGAGGACCGCGGTGATGCCGATGGCCACCACGCCGACCGGCTGCACCACGCTCAACGGCGCCATCCCCAACGCCGCCGCGTGCACGCCGGCGCCGAGGACGAGCAGCAGCAGGCCCACCAGCCACCGCGGCCTGCGCAGCAGCTCCAGGACCCGCAACGCGCCCTCGCTCGCCCGCACGGCGTCGTGCTGCAGGCGTGCGGCGAAGGCGAAGAACACGGCCCCGAGGACCGCGAGCACCACGGCGAGCCAGGTCACGACGCCTCCTCCCGCCGCAGGACGGCCGACGCCAACGCGAACAGCAGGCCGTAGAGCACGGCGAACAAAACGCGTTCGAAAAGGCCGAGCAGCACCGCGCCGTCACCCGGGTACACCACCGAGACGTGACTGAGCATGAATGCCACGGACGTGATGCCCGCGGCCACCGAAAAACGACGCACGGTGGGACTCGGCAGGAACGTCCGGTGAATCAGCCAACCGGCCAGCGGCAGGCTCGCGAACATCACCGCGCCCGCGTACCGGTGCACCGCGCCGGAGAACGACGTGGGCGCGCCGGTCGGGTCGGTCGGGAACACCGTCGCCACCGCGAGGCCCGCCGACCACAGCCCCAGCAGCAGCGCCACCGGCCCCCGCCTGGGCAAACCCGCGCGGACCAGGGCGACCAGCAGGCCGATCGACGCCGCCGCGAGCGTCAGCGACGTGAGCGCGAGCAGCCCCGCGCCGTGGTCCACGAAGATGTAATCGCTGACCGTGTGGGCGACCGGGCTCAGCTCCCCGGCCGAGGCCACGTGCAGGTAAACAATCGGGAACAGCGACAGGACGAACCCCGTCACCGTCCACGGCAACACCGCCGTGCGCCTATTCCCCCGGATCTCCACCACGAGGGAAATCCTGTCCCGGAATGGCGCGCGAACATATCGGGAACACCCCCGAGTCGACCCTGATGCCACCCGGAGAACCGCAGGGGGGCTGACCCCACCACCGGGGTGGGGCGGGCCACGCCCTAGGCTTCCGCGTCGTGAGCCCGCACCCCCAGCACCCTGCCGTGGAGGTGTCGGGGCTGGTCAAGCGCTACGGCTCCACCGTCGCGGTGAACGGACTCGACCTGACCCTCGACACCGGCACGGTCCTCGCGCTGCTCGGCCCCAACGGCGCCGGCAAGACGACCACGGTCGAGGTGTGCGAGGGGTTCCGGTCCGCCGACGGCGGCGAGGTCCGCGTCCTCGGGCTCGACCCGAAGCGCGACGGCGACGCGCTGCGCCCCCGCATCGGCGTGATGCCGCAGGGCGGCGGCGGGTACCCCGGCGTGCGGGCCGACGAGATGCTGCGCCTCGTGGCCGCCTGCGCCGCGAACCCCCTCGACCCCGCGTGGCTGCTGGACGTGCTGGGCCTGTCGTCGTCGGTGCGCACCCCGTACAAGCGGCTGTCCGGCGGCCAGCAGCAACGCCTGTCGCTGGCGTGCGCGCTCGTCGGACGACCCGAACTGGTGTTCCTCGACGAACCGACCGCCGGCATGGACCCCCAGGCCCGCCGCCTGGTGTGGGAGCTGGTGTCGGCGCTGCGCGCGGACGGCGTCAGCGTGCTGCTCACCACCCACCTCATGGACGAGGCCGAGGCGCTGGCCGACCACGTCGTCATCGTGGACGCGGGCCGCGTCGTCGCCCAGGGCAGCCCCGCCGAGCTGACCGAGCACCACGCCGACGACCGGCAACTGCGCTTCCGCGCCCGCCCCGGCCTGGACCTCACGCTGCTGCGCGACGCCCTGCCGGAAGGGCTGGACGTGCGCGAAGCCGGCCGAGGCAACTACGTCGTGCACGGCCGGATCGACCCCCAGGTGCTCTCCACCGTCACGTCGTGGTGCGCGCAGCAGGGCGTGCTGGCCGAGGAGCTGACCGTGGCCAGGCGCAGCCTGGAGGACGTGTTCCTGGAGCTGACCGGCAGGGAGCTGCGCTCGTGACCGAACCCACCGGCCGCTTCGCCCCCGGCACGTTCACGCCCGCGCCCGGCCGCGGCCGGCTCGGCCGGATGCTGCTCGCCCAGGCCCGCACCGAGACCGTGCTCACCCTGCGCAACGGCGAGCAGATCCTGCTCACCGTGCTCATCCCGGTCGCGCTGCTGGTCGCGATGAGCCTCATGGACGTCATCCCGGTGCCGGAACCGCGCGTCGGCTCGGCCACCGCGCGCATCCTCGCGCTGGCCGTGATCTCGTCCGCGTTCACCGGCCAGGCGATCGCGCTCGGGTTCGACCGCCGCTACGGCGTGCTCAAGCGCCTCGCCGCGACCGCGCTCCCCCGGTGGCTGCTCGTCACCGGACGGGTCGTCGCCGCCCTGGCCGTGGTCGCCGTGCAGGTCGTGATCATCGCGGTGGTCGCGCTGCTGCTCGGCTGGCGGCTGCCGCCGGTCGGCGGCGTGCTGTGGGCGGTCGCGCTGATCGTGCTGGGCACCCTGTCGTTCGGCGCGCTGGGCGTCCTGCTCGGCGGCGCGCTGCGGGCGGAGATCGTGCTCGCGCTGGCCAACATCGTGTGGTTCGTGCTGCTGCTCATCGGCGGCGTCGCGCTCGGCGTGGAGACGCTGCCCGCCGCCCTGGCCGCCGTCGTGGACGCCCTGCCGTCCGCCGCGCTCGCGCTCGCCCTGCACGACGCGGTGGTCGAGGGCGGCGCGCCGGAGCCGCGGCACCTCGTCGTGCTGGTGGTGTGGGGCGTGGTCGCGGGCGCGCTGGCGGTCAAGACCACCAGGCTCGCCTGACACCCCCGGGCGGCGCATCTCAGCCGGTGGTACCTACCATCGGACCGTGTCCGCCCCATCCTGGTTCACCACGTTCCTCCGCACGTTCCAGCGCGCGTTCGCCATCGCCGTCGTGATCGCCCAAGGCGGCATCGCGGTCACCGGGTCGATCGTGCGGGTGACCGGATCGGGGCTCGGCTGCCCCACCTGGCCCCAGTGCTTCGAGGGCAGCCTCGTGCCCGTCGAGCACCCCGAGGTGGCGTCGCTGCACCAGTGGGTCGAGTTCGGCAACCGCACCCTCACCGGCGTGGTCGGCGTCATCGCGGGCCTGTGCGTGCTGGCGGCGTGGTTCAACCGCCCGCGCCGCAAGCGGGTCGTGGTGCTCGCGCTGGTGCAGTTCGGCGGGGTCGTGCTGCAGGCCGTGATCGGCGGGTTCACCGTGCTCACCGGCCTGCTGTGGTGGACGGTCAGCGTGCACTTCCTGGTGTCCATGGTGCTGGTGTGGTTCGCCGTGCTGCTGGTCGCCGCGCTCGGCGAGGGCGACGAGCCCGCCCGGCCGCGCGTGCCCAGGCCGCTGATGGCGTTGCAGGTCGTGCAGGCCGTGGTGCTGGGGCTGCTGCTGCTGGCGGGCACGTTCGTCACCGCCGCCGGGCCGCACGCGGGCGACGCGGCCACGCCGCGCCTGGACGTGCCGGTGGACACCCTGTCCCAGCTGCACGCCGACCTGCTGTTCCTGTTCCTGGGCATGCTCATCGCGCTGGGCTTCGCGTTGCGCGGCCACCCCGCGCCGCGGCGGCCGTACACCGCGCTGGTCGCCGTGGTGCTCGCGCAGGGCGCGCTGGGCATGGTCCAGTACTGGACCGGCGTGCCCGAGGTGCTGGTCTCGCTGCACGTGCTGGGCGCGGGCGCGGTCGTCGTGGCCACCGCCGCCCTGTGGGTCTCGACCCGGGAACGGCCTCACCGCGTGGACGAGGGCCTGCGCTCCCACACCGCGGGCAGCTCCGTCGCCAGCCACGTGTAGACCTCGTCCACGGTGCGCAGCCGCATCGCGCGTTCCGGGTCGCCGCTCATCAGCCGCATCCCGGCCTCGGTCAGCTCGCGCACGCTCACCAGGGCGTCCAGCTTGCGCTGGACCAGGTCCACCCACCGCTTCTCGTCGATCCGGTACTGCGCCGCCTGCCGCCCGCGCCGGGTGCGCTTGGTCACCAGGCCCGCGTTGACCAGGAACTTCAGGTTCGTGCTGATCGAGCCGCTGCTGGCCTCCAGCTCCTGCGACAGCTCGGCCGCGGTCCGTTCCGTCGGCTGGCACACCAGCAGGTAGCCGAGGATCCGGCCGCCGATCAGCGGGATGCCCTCCTCGGCGAAGTGGGCGGCGAACCGCTCGACCCACGCCGACAGCCGCGTTTCCCGTCCGACGCTCATGCGACCCCCTGTAGCTCCACGGCCGACGATTCGGTCGACACTGAAGGCACAATAGGTCGTGTGCTGATCATCACGCAAAGGTGGCGCGCGTCCCGAGCGTTGAATTCAGGGGTCCTGAAC
Organism: Actinosynnema sp. NPDC004786; assembly: GCF_053601135.1. Taxonomy (NCBI): domain Bacteria; kingdom Bacillati; phylum Actinomycetota; class Actinomycetes; order Pseudonocardiales; family Pseudonocardiaceae; genus Actinosynnema; species Actinosynnema sp. NPDC004786. Next base: position 23,748 of record NZ_JBSGBG010000034.1, read on the forward strand.
GTAGGACACTCGTGACGCGAACGTAGGACACACGCGTTCCGAACGTAGGACACACGCGTTCTGGAGGTAGGACACGCGGGGGTCAGAGGCGGCGCAGGCCGGCGAGGACGCGTTCCATCAGGCCCAGGTCGGGTTGCTCGCCGTCGGTGGACGCGGTGCGGTGCACGTCGATCAGGCCGCGTTCGGCCATGTCGCCGAGCAGCACCTTGGCCACCCCCAGTGGCAGGCGCAGCAGGGCGGCGATCTCCGCGACCGACCGGGGCCGGGCGACCAGCGCGATGACCTCGTGGTACTCGGCCTTCAGGGCTCCCGGGTAGTCCCAGTCCACCGCCGACACCAGCGTCTCGATCTCCAGCTGGAACGACGACGTGGTGCGGCCGCCCGTCCACGAGTAGGCGCGCACGATCGACGCCGCTTCCTCGCGCGGGTACTCGAAGGCGTCGTCCTCGTCGTCGAAGACCGGGCGGTGGGGCTTGGTGTCGCCGGTCGCGGCGGGTTCCTCGGGCTTCGGCTTCCCCTGCTTGCGACGTCGGGAGGAGTCGAGGCTGAACCCGTTGAGCAGGGCGGCGAACGTCTCGTCCGACGCCCCGGGCTCGTCGTTCCGGTCCATGACCACCTCACGCAGACGGGCGGGCCATCATCCGCTTCGCGCCGTGGAGCTGGGCGCGCAGCTCGGGTGTCAGGAGCTGGCCGACCTGGTCCACGACCACGGTCATCTCGTAGGCGACCTGGCCGACGTCGGCGTCCGGCGCGGCGAGGACGGCCAGGCACGAGCCGTCCCGGATCGACATGAGCAGCATGATCCCGTACTGCATCTCGATCACCGACCGCAGCACGCCGCCCCCGTCGAAGCAGCGGGCCGCCGACTCGGTCAGGCTGGCCACGCCCGCCGCGATCGCGGCGAGCTGGTCGGCCCGGTCGTCGGGCAGCCCGTTCGACGCGGTCAGCAGCAGGCCGTCGACCGAGATCACCACCGCGTGGGCCACGCCCGGCACGCGATCGACGAAGTTGCTCACCAGCCAGCCGAACTGGTCGACCTGTCGCGACTTCTGCGTGCTCATCCGTTCTCCTGCCCCGCTCGGTTCTCACCGGATCCCCGCACACCTTGCCGGATCCCCGTCTGGTAGCTGGCGAGGAAACCGCGTGTCGCCTGCGGATCCCTCCGGACGGGTGCCACCGCGTCGGGTGCGCTCGGCCGTTCGGCCACCAGGTTGGTCCGCGGCCGCCTCTTGGGCAGCTCCGCCGGAATGTCGTTCACGGGCTGGTCGTTCACGGGCGCCTCCCCGCGCGCGTGGGTGTCCGCGGCGCGGTGCCGCGCCGGTTCCGCCGGGCCCGACGGCACGGGACCGCCGCCGAACCAGGTCGAGGCCGTCCGCCGCGGCGCGGCCCCGGGCTGCGGGGGCGACGCGGGCGACGCGGTGTCCGGGGTGTCGACGGTCCGGCCCCGGAACGGGGTCCAGCCGTCCTCCTTCAGCGGCACGGCCGGCGGCAGCGGGGGCTGCGGCGACACGGGTCGCGGCTGGGCGGCGCGCGGCAGGACGGGCTGCGGTCCGGTCGAGGGCGACCCCGTCGGGCGCGGCACGACCGGCTGCGGCCCGGTGGACGGCGCGCCCGCCGGACGCGGCACCACCGAGGGGGACCCGGTCGGACCGGGCAGCACCGGCTGCGGGCCCGTCGACGGCGACCCGGCGGGACGCGGCAGCACCGGTTGCGGGCCGGTCGACGGCGACCCGGCCGGGCGCGGCACGAGCGGCTGCGGGCCCGTGGACGGCAGCGCGGGCTGCGGGCCCGTGGCGCGCGGCAGGGCGGGTTGGGGACCGGTGGACGGCGAAGGCGAGGGGATGGCCGGGGCGGGCGTGGGGCGGACCGGGGCGGTCGCGCGGACGAGGTCCGCGGGCAGCGCCACGACCGCGCGCAGCCCTTCGCCCTGCTCGCGCAGCTCCACCTCGATGCCGTGCCGCCCGGCGAGCCGGCCCACCACGTACAGGCCGAGCTGGCGGGACACGGTCAGCTCGCCGGAGTCCTCCGACGCGGCCAGCGCGATCCGGCGGTTGGCCTGCGCCAGGTCCTCCTCCGACATGCCGACGCCCGCGTCGACCACGTCCACGAGCACGCCGCCGCCCGCCCGGTGCCGGCCGCCGACGACGACCTGCGTGCGCGGCGGCGAGAACGTGGTGGCGTTGTCCAGCAGCTCGGCGACCAGCCGGACCAGGTCGCCCGCGGCGTAGCCGACGACCTCCACCGACGGGGTGGTCTGCACGACGACCCGCTGGTACTGCTCGATCTCGGACGCGGCGGCGCGCAGCACGTCGCCCAGCGGCACGGGGCGGGTGAAGCGGCGGGCCACGTCGCTGCCGGAGAGCACCATCAGGTTCTCGTTGTTGCGGCGCATCCGGGTGGCGAGGTTGTCCAGCTTGAACAGGTTCGCGAGCTGCTCGGGGTTCTCCTCCTGCCGCTCCAGCTCCTCCATGAGCTTGAGCTGCCGCTCCACCAGGCCCTGGCTGCGGCGGGACAGGTTGATGAACGCGTTGCGCATGCTGGTGCGCAGGTCGGCCTGCTCGGCCGCGGAGGAGACGGCCTGCCGGTGCACCGCGTCGAACGCGCGGGCCAGCTGGCCCAGCTCCTCCCTGGTCTGCACCGGCACGGGGGCCACGGTCACGTCGTGCGCCGCGCCCTCCCGCAACTGCGCCACGAGCGTGGGCAGGCGGTGCTCGGCGACGTCCAGCGCGGCGGTCCGCAGGGTGCGCAGCGAGCGCAGCAGGTGGCTGCCGACGACGAAGCCGATGCCGCCGGCGAGGAACATCGAGGCGAGCAGGATGACCGACGCCGCGCCCGCCCGGTCGCTGGTGGTGTCCTGCAACCGGCCCGCGGCGGCGGTGAGCTGGCCCTCCAGCGACCGCAGCACCACGCCGAGCTGCTTGAGGGTGCTCTCCGAGCCGCTGTTCCACGCGTCGGCCTTGACCAGCAGCTCGACCGCGCCGGAGTTGACGCGGACCTGCTGGAACAGGCTGTTGCGCAGGTCCACCTCCTGGCCGGAGACGGTGCTGCGGTAGTCGGCCTGCTGCTGCGGCGTGGCGACCGCGGAGAAGTCGGCCAGCTTGTCCTGCTGGCGGGTGTAGGACTGCTCCAGCGCGGTGACCTCGTTGTCGGTCAGCCGGCCGCGGCTGATGCCGGCCAGCACCGTGGCGTGCTGCCAGGACACCTGCTCGCCCGCCATGGCGAGGTTGTGCAGCGCGGTCGCGGTGCCGGACAGGGCCGGGTCGCCGAAGTCGCCGACCATGGCCTGGTCGAAGTCGAGCAGGGCGCGCACCACCACCGTGTAGCCGCCGATGGAGCCTTCCAGGTCCACGCTGCCCGATTTCACGCGTTCGCGGAGCTGGGGCAGGCCGTCGAGCTGGACGACGACGTCGCGGAACCGGGCGTTGGCGACCTCGCCGAGGGTCGTGGTGCGCTCCATCAGGTTCCGCACGCCGGCCGCGGCGTTGTCGGTGGCGCGCGTCAGGTCGTGGAACTCGCGCTCCGGCACGCCCGCGTCCTCGGCGCGCTGCGCCGACATGGCGCGTTCCGCCTGCACGGACGCGATCAAGGGGTCGATGCCGGCACGCAGCGTCACCATGCGCTGCATCGCGGCGTAGGTGTCGGCGCTCTTGACGTACCCGCGGATCTGCACCACGCCGGTGACGACCGCGACCAGCACGGGCACCGCCAGCACGGCGGCGACCTTCACCGGCAGGCGCCAATTCCGCCAGTCGGCGACGGCACTCCACCACTGCCCGCGCGCGTTGTTGTCGCCAGTCACCTGAGAAGCCCCGGGAAAGTCCGTAGTTGTTTCAAAGTTGAACGACGCCGACGCTGTATTGACCGACGAGCGTGGATGTTGCTGCGCGGATAGTAGGTGGTCAACAGGCCGGGGACAACGACCTTGCGGTGGGTCCCCATCCGATCGGCGCAGCGTGACGACGCTGCGTGCGCCCGCCCCCTGTTGAGACGCTCCGATGCCTCCGGTCGTGCAGTCGTGACCCGACCGATGGCGTCATGTCGTTGACTGGCGGCGGAGCGCGGTTACGCTGAGCGCTCGCCGCCGGCCCGCGTGCGGAGCGTGCGCGGCGAGGCCAAATCCCCGTGGAGGATTGATGACGAAGGCGATCCTGCCTCCGACGGATTCCCGACCCGCCCGCGGCGGGCGCGGCTTCGCCACTTTCGACGACCCCGGCTCACCCCTGTTGGTCGACGAAGCGGGCGACCCGGACTTCGTGGCGCTCCAGCAGAGCGCCGATTTCCGCGAGTTGCGCAAGCGCATCGCGGTGTTCGTGCTGCCCGCCACGTGCGGGTTCCTGCTCTGGTACCTCGGTTATGTCGCCTTGTCGGCGTACGCGCCCGACTTCATGGGCACGGCGGTGTGGGGCGTGATCAACGTCGGCCTGCTGTTCGGGCTGCTCCAGTTCGTCACGACGATCGCGCTGACCCTGGCGTACGCGCGCTACGCGCGGCGCCGGCTCGACCCGCAGGTCGACGCGGTCCGCTCGCTCACCGCGGAGGACCGGGCCTGATGGGCGGCAACACCGCGATCAACCTCGGCGTGTTCGCCGTCTTCGTGTTGATCACCCTCTACATCGTGTACCGGGCGGGCACCCGCAACGCGACCGCGTCGGACTACTACGCCGCGGGCAGCAGCTTCACCGGACCGCAGAACGGCATCGCGCTGTCGGGTGACTTCCTGTCCGCCGCGTCGTTCCTCGGCATCTCCGGCAGCATCGCGGTCAACGGCTACGACGGCTTCCTGTACTCGATCGGCTGGGTGGTGTCCTGGCTGCTCGGCCTGATGATCATCTCGGAGCGGCTGCGCAACACCGGCCGGTTCACCCTCGGCGACGTGCTGGCCTTCCGGATGCGGCAGCGCCCGGTGCGCGCCGCGGCGGCCAACGTGACGCTGGTGATCTCGCTGTTCTACATGATCGCGCAGATGGCGGGCGCGGGCGCGCTGATGGCGTTGCTGCTCGACGTGCACAGCAAGGTCGGCCAGTCGGTGATCATCGCCGTGGTGGGCATCGTCATGGTGCTGTACGTGCTGGTCGGCGGCATGAAGGGCACCACGTGGGTGCAGATCATCAAGGCCGTCTTCCTGATCATGTGCGTGACCCTGATGACGGTGTTCCTGCTGGGCAAGTTCGGGTTCAGCCTGTCGGCGATCCTGGAGACGGCGTCGCGCAACACGCCGCTGGGCCCGCAGGTGCTGGAGCCGGGCGTGCGGTACGGCGCGACCCCGACGAGCCGGCTCGACTTCCTCTCGCTGGCGCTGGCGCTGGTGCTCGGCACCGCGTCGCTGCCGCACGTGCTGATGCGGTTCTACACCGTGCCGAACGCCCGCGAGGCGCGCCGCTCGGTGGTGTGGGCGACGTGGATGATGGCCGTGTTCTACCTGTGCACGCTGGTCATCGGGTTCGGCGCGCTCGCGCTGGTCGGCTCGAAGGACATCACCTCGGCCCCCGGCGGCGAGAACTCCGCCGCGCCGCTGCTGGCCTACGAGATCGGCGGCTCGGTGCTGCTGGGCGTGGTGAGCGCGGTGGCGTTCGCGACGATCCTCGCGGTGGTGGCCGGGCTGACGTTGACGGCGTCGGCGTCGTTCGCGCACGACGTGTACGCGAACGTGATCAAGCACGGGCAGGCCGACCCCGCCTCGGAGGTCCGGGTCGCCCGGCTGACCGCGGTCGTCGTGGGCCTGCTGGCGATCGTCGGCGGCATCGCGGCGAACGGGCAGAACGTGGCGTTCCTGGTGGCGCTCGCGTTCGCGCTGGCCGCGTCGGCGAACCTGTCGACGATCATCTACTCGATGTTCTGGAAGCGGTTCAACACGCCGGGCACGCTGTGGGCGATCTACGGCGGGCTCGGGTCGTGCGTCATCCTGTTGATCTTCTCCCCCGCCGTGTCGGGCGCGAAGTCCTCGATGTTCCCGGACGTCGACTTCGCGTGGTTCCCGCTGAGCAACCCGGGCCTGGTGTCGATCCCGTTCTCGTTCCTGTGCGGCTACCTGGGCACGGTGCTGAGCAAGGAGAAGGCCGACCCGGCCCGGCAGGCCGAGATGGAGGTCCGCTCGCTGACCGGCCTCGGCTCCGGCCTGCGGTGAGGCCCGCGCCGGACGCCGGGGCACCCGAAGCTCCCGACCTGCGGTAACGACGGCGGACGCCGGAGCACCCGGTGCTCCGGCGTCCGGCCTGTCGGGGTCCTCGGCGGGTCAGCGCCGGGCGAGGGCGGCGCGGACGGCGGAGGCGAAGCGGAGCGGGGCGGTGGCGTCGGTCTGGCGGAAGCCCAGCGACGGCTCGACCAGTTCCAGTTCCAGCAGCAGCGGGGCGCGGTCGGGGCCCGGGATCAGGTCCACCCGCGCGTAGAGCAGGTCGGCGCGGCGCAGGCCGGTCAGCTCGGCGGCGGCGTCCATCACGTCCTCGGCGACCCGGCGCTGCGCGGGCGACGGCGTCGCGCCGGACAGCCGTTCCAGCAGGTACAGGCCGGACTCGTCGTACTCGGCGTCCGGCGTGAGCATCGCGCCCTTGGTGAACGCGTGCGAGTACTGCCCGCCGAGGAACACCATCGCGGTCTCGCCGACCGAGTCCACGTGCGACTGGTACGGCTGCACGAGCGCGGGCACGCCCAGCGCGGCCAGGTGCGCGGCCGCGGCCGCGTGGTCGCCGGGGGCGACGCGCAGCGCGCCCCGGGACCCCGCGCCGACGGTCGGCTTCACCACGAACTCGCCGTCCGGCCAGTCGGTGAAGCCCGGACCGGCCACGGCCGTCGGCACGACCGGCACGCCCGCCGCCGCCAGGTCCACCAGGTAGGTCTTGTCGGTGTTCCACCGCACCACCGACGCCGGGTTCACCAGCGCGGGCTCGGTGTCGCACCAGGCCAGGAACTCCGGCAGCCGCTCGGTGTAGTCCCACGTGGACCGCAGCACGACCAGGTCGGCCCGCACCGGCGTGCCCCACGCCGCCCACGACGCCTCCACGCCGACGTCGGCGAGGGCGTCGACCAGGGCGTCGTCGTCGCCGTCGCCCGCGGGCAGCGACTCGCAGGTGGCGAAGAGGACCTTCACCGGCCGGCCATCTTCCGGCGGTGCGCCGGGCCGATCTTCACCGCTGCGGTCGTGTCGCGGTCCCACTCGTGGCGCTCCAGGTCCGGGACCGCCTCGACCACGGCCTCGGCCGACGCCACGTCGGGCAGCACCACGTCGCCCATGGCCCCGTCGTCACCGACCAGCACGACCCGCGCGCCCGCGCGCCCGACGTTCTCCACGACGGCGCGGGAAGGCTTGCCGTGCGCGGCCACGAACGCGGTCGCCGTCTTCACCGCGCGCCCGATCCTCTTGTCCTCTGCCACGTCGGCCAGACTAGAACCTGTCGGTAACCTGCGCGCACGTGACGGCACTCACGACGTCGTCAGAGGGTCTCGACGGCGGCCCGGGCGTAGAGGCCGGTGGCCAGCTCGGTGCGCCGGTTCACCTTCAGCTTGCGGTAGGCCCGGGTGAGGTGCTGCTCCACCGTGGACACGGTGATGAACAGCTTGTTCGCGATCTGCCGGTTGCTGTAGCCCCAGGACGCGAGCGTCGCCACCCGGGCTTCCGCGTCGCTCAGCGCGCCGCCGGGCGGCAGCTCCGCGACGGCCGGGGCGACGGGCTGCTCCGGGGCGGTCGTCGCGCCGACCGTGCGGCCCGGTTCGGCGGCGCCGCACTGCTTGGCGATCAGCCCCGCGCTGCGCAGCGCCATCCGCGCCTGGCTGAAGCTGCCCAGCTCGTGGTAGGCCCAGCCGAGGTCGGACAGCGCGGTGGCCAGCTCCAGTCGGTCGCCCGTGCTCTGCAACGCCTCGACCGCGCCGCTGAGCAGGGCCACCCGGCGGTTCGGCTCGGTGGTGGCGGCGATGATCCGGGTGGACACGGCGATGAGCCGGGCGTTGTCCACCTCGCACAGGTCGCTCTGCTCCTTGGCGAGCCGGCGGGCCCGCTCCGCGTTGCCCAGGCGCAACCACGTCTGGGCGGCGTCGGTGCGCCACGGCGACAGCGCCGGGACGTCCGCGTCCCACTTCCGCATCAGGTCGCCGACCGCGTGGAAGTCGTCCAGGGCGGCCCGGTAGCGGCCGGTGGCGTGGTAGTAGAGGCCGCGGGCGCGCATGTGGTGCAGCCCGATGCCGGTGTCGGCCATGGCGTCGGGCACCGGGGTGCCGAGCCGGTCCAGGGCGTCCTCCACCCGCCCGGCGGCCAGGTGCACGCGGACGAGCGTGCCGACGGGCAGGCCGATGACCACGCCCCAGCCCTCGGGGGGCAGCGTGTCCAGCGCCAGCCGCCCGTACCGCTCGGCGACGTCCAGCTCGCCGCGGCGCAGCGCGATCTCGGCGCGCATCGCGGCCAGCAGGGCGTGCCAGGTCGGCGCGCGACGGCCGGAGACCTCCGCGAGCAGGCGGCGGCACCACGCCTCGGCGTCCGCGGGCCGCTCGCCCGCGATCTGCGCGGTCAACGCGCCGAGGGTGTGCATCAGCGTGTGCTCCTCCAGCCGGGAGGTCTGGAGCACGCGTTCGGCGCGGGCGAGGCTCTTGGCGTCGAACCCGCCGTGGGGCAGCAGCCCGGTCAGGGCGAGCATGCACGCGCGACCGCCGGTGGGCCGGGCCTCGGGCAGCTCGGCGGACCGCCCGAACCACGCCAGCATCTGGACGACCAGGTCCACCTGCCGGTCGTCGAGCAGGCCGGCGCGGGTGGCCGCGGTCAGCTCGTCGAGGTGGGCCGCGGCCGCCGCCGGGTCCACGCGCCACTGCACGCGGGCGACCATGGCCGTGGTCGTGGCGCGGCGCCGCTCGTCGCCGCCGGACTGGCGGGCCAGCCACAGGCAGGCGCGGGCGTGGTCGGGGTCGTCCTCGGCGAGCGCCTGCTCGGCGGCCTCGTGCAGGACGGGCAGCAGCGCCGCGTCCACGGCCTCGCCGGCGCGCACGAGCTGCCGGGCCACGGTCGCGGCGTTGGAGCCCTCGGTGCGCAGCAGCAACGCCGCGCGTCGGTGCAGCCGGGTGCGCTCGGCCGGGGCCAGGGCCTCCAGCACGGCCGCGGCGGCGGCCGGGTGGCGGAACCAGCCGCCGGCCAGGACGCCGCACTCCTCCAGCGCGGCCAGCGCCCGGCTCACCGACTCCGGCTCCGCCTCCACGAGCTTGGACAGCAGCAGCGCGGGGCGCGGTTCGGCGAGCACGGCCAGGCCGCAGGCGGCGGCGAGCAGGGTGTCGCACGCGGCCAGGCAGCTCAGCAGCGCGTGCCGGAACGCCGCGCCCGCCTCGGGGGCGGCGCGGTCGGGGGTGTCCCGGTTGTCCTCGGCCAGGGCCCGCACCAGCGCCGGGTTGCCGCCGGTGAGGTCGTGGCACCGCTCGGCGAGGCCCCGGCCGCGCGGACCGAGGTGGCCGGTCAGCAGCGCCGTGACGCCGTCCCGCGACAGCGGGTCCAGGCGCAGGCGGCGGCAGACCGGGTGGCGCGGCAGGCCGGCGGGCAGCGGGCGCTCGCCGGTGCCGTCGCCGAGCACGACCAGCACGCCCCGGCGGGCCCGGCGCACGACCGACGACAGCACCTCCAGCGACGGCCCGTCGCTGTCGTGCGCGTCGTCCACCGCCATCACCACGGGCTCGTCGGACCGCTCGACCAGGTCGAGCACGGCCATGCACAGGTCGTGGTGGACCACGGGCGGCACCGGGTCGCCGCCCGCCGCGTCGCGCAGCAGCCGCGCCACGTGCCCGGCCTGGTCGGCGGGCAGCCGCGCGCCGCGCAGGAGCTGGTCGAGCACCCCGAACGGCACGGCGCGCTCGGCGGGCGCGCCCGAGGCCGACAGGACCACCGAGCCGCGCGCGGCCTCCTCGGTGAACGCGGCGAGCAGCTCGGTCTTGCCGGTCGCCACCGGCCCGCCGACCACCGCCATGCGCCCCTTGCCGTCACGGCTCTCGGTCAGCAGCGCGCGTAACTCGGACAAGTGCGATTCCCGTTCGAACAGCATCGAGAGGTCCCCCAGACCAACTCATCGCGCACACCGACCCGAACCGACCGACCGGACTCCCCCCGAGCGGCGTCGTCGCCGTGTTCCCCCGGTCAGATGTACCACGATTCCACCGCACAGGTCACATCGTGGTGCCGAACATCCTCCCGCTCGTCCGACGTGGGAAAACGGGGTCAGCGCGCGGGCGTCAGCCGCACCGGCAGCTCTCCGATGACGCGCATGAACGTGCCCGGCCAGCGCTCCGGGCCCCGGCCGCCGCGCTCGATCCGGTATCGGATCAGGGCCTCCAGGCCGACCCGCACGACCAGCCGCGCGATCGGCGCGGCCACGCAGAAGTGGATGCCCTGGCCGAAGGCGAGGGTGCGGCCGGGCGGGCGGGTCAGGTCGAGCGTGTCGGGGCGGTCGAACGCGCGGGGGTCGCGGTTCGCCGCGCCGAGCACCACCACGACGTGCTGACCGGCGGGCAGCGGTGTGCCGGCGATGTCGGCGTCCTGCACCGTCATGCGGGTGGTGACCTGGAGCATCGGGTCGTAGCGCAGCAGCTCCTCCGCCGCGTCGGCGACGCGGTCGGGATGGTCGCGCAGCCAGGCGAGCTGGTCGGGGTGGTCGAGCAGGTTGTGCACCGCGCTGCACAGCGCCGCCGTGGTCGTGCTGAAGCCCGCCGCCAGCAGGTTGAGCAGCAGCAGCGCCAGTTCCCAGGACGAGAGGCGGTCGCCCGCCTGCTCGGCGCGCACCAGGTCGGAGACCAGGTCGTCGCCGGGGTCGCGGCGGCGTTCCTCGGCCATCTCCAGACCCGCCTCGATGAACAGGTCGCGGGCGATCGTGCGGCCCGCCTTCTGCTCGTCGGTCAGCGTGAAGCCGGGGTCCAGGCCGCGGGCGCTGTCCTTGACGCTCGCGAAGAACAGCGGGTGGTACCGCTCCGGGATGTCCATCAGCCGGGAGAGCACGAGCGCGGGCAGCGGCGCGGCGAACGCGGCGCGGAGGTCGAACTCGCCGCCGTCGGAGCCGGCCGCCGCGTCGCGCAGCAGGGTGCGGGCGTGCTCCTCGGCGTGCGGGCGCAGCCGGTCGACCACGCGCGCGGTGAACGCCCGGCCGGCCAGGGCGCGGACGCGGGTGTGGTCCGGCGGGTCCAGGAACATGACCGGCCGGCCGCTGCCGCCGTCCACCGGGTCGGCGACGAACTGGTCGGCGATCATCGGGTGCTCGCCGATGCCGAACCGGGGGTCCCGCAGCACGGCCGCGGCCTCCTCGAACCCGAACACCGCGACCGAGTCCGCGGACGTGCGGCACCAGCCGCCGTGCGCGTCCTGCAGCTCGCGGTACCGGGGGTAGGGGTCGCGGTGGAAGTCGGGGTCGAAGACGTCGAACGGCAGCAGCCGCGCCGCCGTCTCCCTGCTGTAGGCGGTGAGGTCGGTCATCGGGCGTTCTCCTCCGTGACGCTGACGGGCACGTCGAGCAGCACCGTGTGCTTGTTGTTGGGTCCGTGCACGACCGGCCCGGACAGGCTCAGCTCCGCGACGCGGTCGAGCAGGGCGGTCAGCAGCAGCCGCAGCTGGAGCCGGCCGAACCCGTCGCCCGAGCAGCGGTGCGTGCCCCAGCCGAACGCCATGTGCGGGTTGGGGTCGCGGCGGATGTCGAACACGTCGGGGTCGGCGAACACCTCGGGGTCGCGGTTCGCGGCCGGCCACCACAGCGCGACCTTGTCGCCGGCGCGGATGCGCGTGCCGCGCACGACGACGTCCCGGGTGGCGGTGCGCCGGTTGTACGGGTTGGCGGGCGCCCAGCGCAGCACCTCCTCCACCGCGCCGTCCAGCAGCGACCGGTCCCGCTTGAGCAGCGCCCACTGGTCGGGGTGCTCGGCGAACGCCTGGACCGCGGCGGCGAGGGTGTTGCGCGGCTGCTCGTAGCCGGACACGAACAGCACGGCCGCGTGCTGTTCGCGCTCGGCCTCCGACAGGGGCTCGTCGCCGGGGATCTCGCCCAGGGCCAGCAGCGTGCCCAGGTCCGCGGCGGGTTCCTTGTCCACCAGGAACTTGCGGAAGTAGTCGCGCACGGCGGCGAACGTGGCCCGCGACTCGTCGGTGGCGCGCCCGGTGCGCCGGTCGGTGAACCCGAGGACCGCCCTGACCCAGCCCAGCAGCAGGGGCCGGTCGGCCTCGGGCACGCCCAGCAGCGCCGTGACGGCCTCCAGCGCGAACGGCTCGGCGATGCCGGTCACGACCTCGACGCCGCCCGCGCGCACCGCCCGGTCGACCAGCTCCTCGGCCAGGGCGCGCAGGCGCGGTTCCAGGGCGCGGCCGGTGAGGACCGGGTGCAGCGCCCGCTTGATGTGCGCGTGGCGCGGGTCGTCCATGGCGAACAGGACGACCCCGGCGAGCATCCCGATCGGCATGTCCTCCAGGTGCGTGCCGCCGCCCGCGCGGGGACCTCCGCCCCGGGAGGAGAACGCGGGGTCGGCCGCCGCGGCGGCGATGTCGGCGTGCCGGGTCAGCACCCAGAAGCCGTCGTCGCGCGAGTCGCCGTGCGGGTGGAAGAACACGGGCGCTTCCTCGCGCAGCCGCGCGAACAGCCCGTACGGCACGCCGTCGGCGAAGTTGTCGTGGTCGGTGAGGTCGATCCCGCCGAGCACGGCGGGCAGGGGTTCGGTCGTCATGCTCACCTTCAGGTCGTGGTCAGGAACTCGTAGCCGTCGCCCGCCAGCCAGGCCCGGCTCAGCTCGCCGTAGGCGGGCGCGCCGTCGGGCGACAGGTCGCGCCACAGGCCGGCCAGCCGGGCCCGCGCGGCGGTGAGGTGCACGTCGGCGAGGTGCTGCGCCCGCGCGTCGCCGTGGGCGCGGGCGAGCACGGCGGACGCGGCGACCAGCTCGCCCGCGATCCGCCCGGAGGTGATGAGGAACTCCTGGTCGGCGAACAGCTCCTCGGCGGGGCGCTCCCGGGTGACCTCGTCGTAGACGGACGCGAAGCGCCTGGTCTGCTCGGCGACCGCGGCCAGGTGCGCCCGGTTGCGCGGGCCGAGGTCCAGCCCGGTGAGGTCGGCGGCCGCCGGGTCCACGACCGGGCGCTCGTCGGTGTAGTAGCGGCCGAGCAGGAGCTGGGCGATCTGGTGGTCGAGCCGGAAGTCGACGTTGCCCGCCATCCGGAACCCGCGCGCGTCGCGCAGCGCCCGTTCGGCGGGCAGCACGGGCGCGCCGCGGCGCCGCTTGCTCGCGGCGGTCTCCAGCCCCTCGCCGCCCAGGAGCGCCACGGTCCGGTCGGCCAGCGCCCACGCCGTGCCGGTGAGCACGTTGCGGGTCAGGAACGTCTCCAGCCACCGGCCCGGGATCAGGCTCCAGCGGGTGATCGCGTCCATGGCGTAGACGTCGCCCATCGCCCGCGCCACCATCCGCTGCACGCGGTCGTACCCGCCGAGCGGCCGGCCGTCGACCACCCGCCGGGACACGAACCGCCGCGACCACTCCAGGCAGTTGCGCGCCACCGCCAGCGCGGACGCGCCGGCGAAGTAGACCCGGCCCCGGAACGCGATGGCGTTGATCGCCGCGGGCAGCCGCAGCTGACCCTCCGAACCGGACAGCACGCGGTCCGCCGGCACCCGCACGCCGTCGAACCGCAGGGCGCCGCTGGGCAGGCCGCCGCTGCCGATGAAGTCCACGGTGGACTCGACGGAGAAGCCGGGCGACGCGGTGTCCACGAAGCACACGCCGATGCCGCCGTCCACCGTCGCGGACACGGCCAGCAGGTCCGCCACGGGACCGTTGGCGGTGTAGAGCTTGTCGCCGTGCAGGACGTAGTGGTCGCCGGACCGCGTGGCGGTCATCTTCGGCAGCCGGTTGTTCTGCCCGGCGTGGTCGGTGTCGCCGAACCCGGACAGCGCGCCGCCGGCGACCCGGTCGCGCACCCAGTCCCGCAACGGCCCCTCGGGCAGCGCCGGGTACAGCGCGCCGGCGCCCGCGCCCGCCTGCACCGCGACCACCTGCCCGACCGGCACGGACGTCCGCGCCATCGCCGCGATCACCCGGACCACGTCGTACGGCGAGAGCCCCGCGCCGCCCAGCTCCGGGCCGAACGAGACGGTGAGGAACCCGTCCCGGCGCAGGGCGTCGAGCAGCCCGTCGGGCAGCGCGCGGGTGCGGTCCAGCTCGTCCGGGTCGGGCACGTGCGCGGCCATGAACGCCTCGGCCTTGGCCACCCACGCGTCGCCCGCGGCCCGCTCGGCGGCGTCGCGCACCGGGAAGTCGGCGAGCAGCCCGACGTCGAGCCTGCCCGTCAGCAGACCGGTCTCCAGCGAGTCGGTCCCCGGCGAGTCAGCGGACATCGTCGCCCCCCAGCGCCCGGAGCCCCGCCTCGACCGCGACGAGCTGCGCGGGCCGCGTGCCCGACGCCGCCACGAACCCGTCGGGCCGCAGCACCAGGAAGCCGGGCGGCCGGCCGTCGAGGTGGTCGTGCTCGACCAGGCGGGGGTTGCGGTCGGCCAACGCCGACGCGTCGGCCACCAGCGCCGACGTCGCGGGACCGGTGGTGAGCAGCCGCAGCCGCCCGTCGCCGTCCCACGCGGGCACCCAGTGCGGCGCGCGGCCGACCTCCGCCGCCGGGGACGGCACGCGCAGCAACTCGTCGGTGTAGCGGACGTTGCGCCCGGCGAGCAGCGGCACGAACCGCCGGCGCAGCGCGCCCGTCCGCTCCAGCGCCCCCCACAGCGCGTTGCGGACCCGGGAGCCCACCGGCCCGAGCATGAACACCTTGAGCATCCGGCCGGTCATGGCGACGACCTGCTCGGCCGCCTGCCGCCGTTCCACCGCGTAGCCGTCGAGCACGGCCGGGCGGAACCGGCCCCGGATCACGCCCGCGAGCCGCCACGTCAGGTTGTCCGCGTCCTGGAGGCCGAGGTTGAGGCCCTGGCCGCCCAGCGGCGAGTGGGTGTGGGCGGCGTCGCCGACGAGGAACGCCCGGCCGTGCCGCAGCCGGGCCGCGATCCGCTCCGCGCTGGCGAACGTGGTGAGGTGGTCCAGCTCCAGCACCTCGATGCCGCCGGGGCCGCGCTCGTCGAGCAGGCGTTGCACGCCGGCCGCGGAGACCGGCAGGTCCGGCGGGATCGGCGCGGACACCCGCACCCGGCCGCCGGGCAGCGGCCCGAACACCAGCGAGCCGCCGCGGCCGAGGAAGTAGTGGACCGCGCCCTCCCCGAAGTCGCCCGCGAACCGGCCCTCGGCGAGGATGAGCGTGGTCGGCACGGCCCGGCCGGGGAACTCCACGCCCAGCCGCTCCCGCACCGCGCTGCGCACGCCGTCCGCGCCGATCACCCAGTCCGCCTCCACCAGCTCGACGCCCGACGGCCCGGTGACCTCCACGGTGACCGAGTCGGTGCCCGGCACGAGGTCGGTGAACCGGACGCCGCGCTCCACCTTGCCGCCCAGCCGTTCCAGCGCCTCCTCCAGCAGCCGGGTGGTCTGCTCCTGCGGCAGCAGCAGGGGCTCGTTCTCCGCGCCGAGCGCCACGCGCAGCGTCCGCCCGCCCGCCAGCTCGTAGACGTTCGCGCGCACCGTGACGCCGAGCCGCACGGCCTCGTCGCGGATGCCGAGGCGCCCGAAGATCTCCAGCGCGGGCGGCCACAGCTGCACCGCGCGCGACCCCGTCTGCCGCTCGGTGGACTGCTCCAGGACGCGCACCTGCACGCCGAGCCTGAGCAGGCCCACGGCGGCGGTCATCCCGACCGGGCCGGCGCCGATGATGACGACCGTTGTCCTCGACTTCACGGCTGCTCCAGTTCGTCCAACCAGGTGTCGACCGCGTGCGCGGCGGCGTCGACGTGCGCGTCGACCAGGCTCCAGTGGGTGGCCGGGACGTCCACGACGGCGGCCCCCGGCCAGTGCGCTCGCCAGTCCGGCACGTCCGGCCAGTCGTCCATCGGGCGGTCGGCGCGCGCCAGCAGCGTCGGCGCCGCGATCCCGGCCGGCCGCCACTCGTCCAGCAGCCGCAGGTAGGCGTCCATCGCCGCGCGCCGGGCGTCGGTCACGTCGGCGAGGCGGCCGGCGACGCCGGCCAGCAGCGCGGGCCGCAGCGCGTCGAGCGCGTCCCACGGGTAGGTGTCGAGCAGGACCAGCGCGGTCAGGCCGTCGTCCGCCAGCAGTCGGGCGGCGCGGTGCGCGACGAGACCCCCGGAGGAGTAGCCGACCAGCGCGAACGGCGCGCCGTTCGCCGCCCGTGCGGCGACCTCGGCGACGTGCTCGGCGACGTCGTCGAGGCCGGAGGGCGGCGGTTCCCCGTCGGCGAAGCCCGGCAGCGGGAGCGCCACGACGTCGCGCCGGCCCTGGAACCGCTTGGCGAACGGCACGTACTGGTGCGGTCCCGAGTCGGCCAGCACGGTCGGCACGCAGATCAGCTTCGGCCCGCGCGGACCGGTGGCCAGGGTGAGCGGGCCGGCCGGCGCGGCGGGCGCGGCGTCGCGCCGCAGGTGGGCCACCAGCGCGTCCGGGGTGCCGAGGTCGCGCAGCTCCCGCACGGTGAGCCGGACGCCGGTGGCGGCGGCGAGCCGGTCGCGCAGCTCCACGGCCCCGACCGAGTCCAGGCCCAGCTCCAGCAGCGGCCGGGACATCACGACCGCGTCGGGGTCCGGCTGCCCGAGCACGCGGGCGACTTCGCGGCGCACCCGCTCGACCGGGTCCGTGACCACGACCTCGGGTTCGACCGGCGGGGCGGGCCTGGCCACGACCGGGTTCGCGCCGGCGGACGCGGCCCAGTAGCGGCGGCGCCGGAACGCGTAGGTGGGCAGGTCGACGCGCCGCCCGCCGCGGTGGTCCGCCGACCAGTCGACCGGCACGCCGCGCACGTGGGCCGCGCCCAGCGACGCGTGGAAGCGGCGCAGGTCGCCCCGGTCGCGGCGCAGCGTGCCGACGACCACCGCGTCCACGCCGGCCCCCTCGGCGGCCTCCGCGACGCCCGCGGTGAGCAGCGGGTGCGGGCTGGTCTCGACGAACGTGCCGAAGCCGTCGGCGAGCAGCGCCCGCACGACCGGCTCGAACAGCACCGGCCGCCGGCAGTTCTCGAACCAGTACCGGGCGTCCAGCTCCGCGCCGGCGAGCGGTCCCCCGGTGACCGTCGAGTACAGCGGCACGCGGCCCGTGCGCGGCCGGACGAACGACAGCAGCCCGATCAGGCGGTCGCGCACCCGGTCCACCTGCGGGCTGTGGGAGGCGACCAGGGCGCTCATCACCCTGGCCCGCACACCGCGCGCGGCCAGCGCGGCGACCAGCTCCGTCAGCGCGTCCACGTCGCCCGCCACGGTCACCGCGCGCGGCCCGTTGAGGCCCGCGACCGACACCCGCCCGTCCAGCAGGGGCTCCACCTCGGCCAGGGGCGCGGCCACGGAGGCGACCCCGCCCAGGCCGAGCAGCTCCTCCGCGAACACCCGGGAGCGCACGACGATCAGCCGCGCGGCGTCCTCCACCGACAGCGCGCCCGACGCGCACGCCGCCGCGACCTCGCCCTGCGACTGGCCGACCACGGCGTCGGGCCGGACGCCGCGCGACTCCCACAGCGCGGCCAGCGCCACCATCACCGCGAACAGCACCGGCTGCACGACCTCGACCCGGTCGATCGTCGGCGCGCCCTCCGCGCCCCGCAGCACGCCCTCGACGGTCCAGTCGACGTGCGCCTCCACCGCCGCCGCCACCTCGCGCAGCCGGGACGCGTAGGCGTCGTCGGCGTCCAGCAGGTCCAGCGCCATGCCGGGCCACTGCGAGCCGTGGCCGGGGAAGACGAACGCGGTCCGGCGGGGGTCGGTGACGCTGCCCGTGACGACGTCGTCGGACGGCTCGCCCCGCGACAGCGCGTCCAGCGCGGCCACCTGCCCGGCGCGGTCCGCGCCGAGGACGACCGCCCGGTGCTCCAGGGCGGCGCGGGTGGTCGCCGACGAGAAACCGAGGTCGCGCAACGGCTGCCCGCTCGCGGCCACGTGGTCGCGCAGCCGGCCCGCCTGCGCGGCGAGCGCGGCGGCCGAGCGGGCCGACAGCAGCAGCGGGACGGCCGCGTCGGGCCGCTCGTCCGGTGCGCCGGACGAGTCCGCGTCGTCGTCGGGGACGTGCTCCAGGATCACGTGGGCATTGGTGCCGCTCATCCCGAACGCCGACACCCCGGCCCGCCGCACCCGCCCCGTCCGCGGCCACGCGCGGGGCTCGGTGAGCAGCCGGACCGCGCCGGCGTCCCAGTCGACCTGCGTGGTGGGCCGGTCGACGTGCAGGGTGCGCGGCAGCCGGCCGTGCCGCATCGCGTGGACCACCTTCATCACCCCGGCGAGGCCTGCGGCGGCCAGGGTGTGCCCGATGTTGGACTTGACCGAGCCCAGCAGCAGCGGTTCGCCGGACCGCCGGCCGTAGGTGGCCAGCAGGGCTTGGGCCTCGATCGGGTCGCCCAGGGTGGTGCCGGTGCCGTGCGCCTCCACGACGTCCACGTCGCTCGCGGTGAGGCGGGCGTCGGCCAGCGCCTGCTCGATCACCCGGACCTGCGCCGGGCCGTTGGGCGCGGTGAGGCCGTTCGACGCGCCGTCCTGGTTGACGGCGCTGCCGCGCAGCACGGCGAGCACCGGGTGGCCGTGGCGGCGCGCCTCGGACAGCCGTTCCACGACCAGCGCGCCGACGCCCTCGGCGAAGGCGGTGCCGTCGGCCGCGTCCGCGAACGCCTTGATCCGCCCGTCCGGCGCGAAACCCCGCTGCCTGCTGGTGTCCACGAACGAGATCGGCGTGGCCATCACGGTGGCCGCGCCCACGACCGCGAGCGAGCACTCGTCGCGCCGCAGCGCCTGCGCGGCCAGGTGCAGCGCCACCAGCGAGGTCGAGCACGCGGTGTCGACGGTGATCGCCGGGCCCTCGAAGCCCAGCGCGTAGGCGACCCGCCCGGACAGCACGCTCTGCGCCGCGCCGGTGATCCGGTAGGGCTCCACGTCGTCGGTCGAGTTCGCCAGCAGGGTCGCGTAGTCGTTGGTGACCGCGCCCGCGTACACGCCGGTCCGGCTGCCGCGCAACGCGACCGGGTCGATGCCCGCGCGTTCCAGCGCCTCCCAGACGACCTCCAGCAGCAGCCGGTGCTGCGGGTCCACGACCAGCGCCTCGCGCGGCGAGATGCCGAAGAACTCCGCGTCGAACGCGGCGGCGTCGTGCAGGAAACCGCCCTCGCGGACGTAGGAGCGGCCCCGCTCGTCGGGGTCGGGGTGGTAGAGCCGCTCCAGGTCCCAGCCGCGGTCGGTCGGGAACCCCGACACGGCGTCCACGTCGTCCTCCACCAGCCGCCACAGGTCCTCCGGCGACGTGACGCCGCCGGGGAACCGGCACGCCATGCCGACGACGGCGATCGGCTCGTGCCGCCGGTCCCGTTCCTCGCGCAGCTGCCTGCGGGCCTCCTGGAGTTCGACGGTCGCGCGCTTGAGGTAGTCGCGGAGCTTCCGCTCGTCGGACATGGCACTCCTCCCGGGCTCAGCCGAGTTCCTGGTCGAGCAGGGCGAACAGGTCCTCGTCGCTGGTGTCGTCGCCGACGGCCGGGCGGGCGGCGGGCTCGGCGACCAGCTCGGCCAGGAACTCGCGCAGCCGGTGGGCGAGGGCGGCGCGGTCGGGCGCGACCGCCAGCGCGGCGCGCAGGTGGTCCAGCTGCTCGTCCACGGACACCGCCGGCTCCCGGGGAGCGAGCCGCCGGACGACGAACCCGGCCACGGCCGACGCGGTCGGGTGGTCGAAGACGAGCGTCGCGGGCAGCGCCACCCCGGTCGCGGCGGCGAGCCGGTTGCGCAGCGACACCGCGGCGAGCGAGTCGAACCCGAGGTCGCGCAACGCCCTGTGCGGGTCCACCGCCTCGGCCGAGGCGTGCCCCAGCACGGCCGCGACCTCGGCCAGCACCACCGCGAGCACGCGCCGTTCCCGGTCGGGTCCGGTGAACCCGGCCACCGGGCCGGCGGTCGGGCGCGGCGGCTCGTGCAGCTCCGACAGCAGCCGGCTGGGCCGGGCGGAGGTGAACACGGGCGCGAACCGGGCCCAGTCGACGTCCGCGAGCACCAGGCCCGAGTCGCCGCGCTCGAACACCGCCGCCAGCTCCGCCGCCGCGGCGTCCGGGTCCATGGGGACGAGCCCGAGCCGTGCCAGGTGGTCGGCGTCACCGGTGGCCCACGGGCCCAGCGCGACCGAGATGCCCACGCCACCCGACCGCCGGACGCCTTCGGCGAGCGCGTCCAGGTGGGCGCTGACCGCGCTCGACGCCGCCTGCCCGGCGCTGCCGACCGTGCCGGCGATCGAGGTGAGGACGACGACCGCGTCGAGTCCGGTGGGCGCGGGCACCTCCAGGTCGGCCGCCGACGTGTCGGCCAACGGGGTCGCGCCGCCGACCGGGGCGATGTGGACGACGGCGGTGACGGGCCCGTCCGCCGCCTCCCACACCACCCGGTCCGCGCCGGCTTCGACCAGCAGCCGTGCGACGGGTCCGGCGATGGGCGAGTCCGCGCCGGTCACCAGCACCGTGCCGCGCGGCCGCCACCCCCGCCCCGGTCGGGACCGGGCGCGCACCAGGCGGCGGACCAGGACCTGACCGCGGACGGCGAGCTGGTCCTCCTCGCCGACCGCCTCCAGCAGCGCGGGCAGCCCGGCGAGGTCGGCGGCACGGGCGAAGGCGTCGGCGGTGTCGGAGGGGGTGGCGGAGGGCGTGGCGGAGTCGGTGTTGAGGTTCCCGTCGGAGAGGTCGATCAGGCCGCCCCACCGGCGGGGCAGTTCCAGGGCGGCCGTGCGGCCCAGTGCCCACACCTGCGCCTGCTCCGGGTCCGGCGCGGGGTCGTGGTCGTCCACGGCGACCGCCCGGCGCGTGACCGCCCACACCCGGAAGTCGAGCGCGGCGGCGGCGCGGATGACCGCGAGCGCGGCGGCGGCCGGCTGGTCCCGCCCCACCGGCCACAGCACCCGGTCGAACGGCTCTTCCGCGCGCAACCGGTCCGCGAGCCCGTCGAAGTCGTCCACCTCGACGGTCCGCACGCCCGCCACCGGCCCGGTCCCCGGCGGCGACAGGACCAGCCACCGGTACCGCGCGGGCCGGGGCGCGACCGGCAGCGGTCGCCACTCGACCGCGTGACGCCAGGACCGCGCGCCGAGCCAGAACCGCTCCCGCTGGAACGGGTAGGTCGGCAGGGGGATCCGCCGCGCGCCCGGCGTCAGCGCCGACCACGCGACGTCCGCGCCCCGCACGTGCACCTCGGCCAGCGCGGCGAGCAGCGTCTCGACCTCGGGCCGGTCCCGGCGCAGCGCGGGCACGAACACGTCGTCCGACATCTCCCGCCCGAACGCGGTCAGCGTGGCGTCCGGCCCGAGCTCCAGGAACGTCGTCACGCCCCGGTCGCGCAGCCACCGCACGTCGTCGGCGAACCGCACGGTGTCGCGGACGTGCCGCACCCAGTGCTCCGGCGAGGTGACCGCCGACGTCAGCGGGATCTCGGGCGGGTGGAACTCCAGTCCTTCCGCGACGCGCCGGAACTCGGCCAGCGCCGGCTCCACCAGGTGGGAGTGGAACGCGTGGCTCACCCGCAGCCGCCGGGTCCGGACGCCGCGCGCCGCCAGCTCCGCCTCGGCCTCGGCCACCGCGCCGGCGTCGCCGGACAGCACCACCGACTCCGGCGTGTTCACCGCGGCCAGCGCGAGCCGGTCCGACAGCAGGTCCGCGATCCGCTCCTCGGAGGCCAGCACCGACAGCATCGCGCCGCCCGCGGGCAGCGCCCCCAGGAGCCGGCCGCGCGCGGCGACGAGCGTGGCCGCGTCCGCCAGGGACAGCACCCCGGCGACGTGCGCGGCGACGAGTTCGCCGATCGAGTGGCCCGCCACGTGGTCCGGCCGCACGCCGAAGCTCACGACCAGCCGGAACAGGGCGACCTCGACGGCGAACAGGGCCGCCTGGGTGTAGCGCGTGTCGTCGAGCCGGTCGCCGTCGCGCACCACGTCGGCGAGCGGCCGGTCCAGGTGCCGGTCCAGCTCCGCGCACACCGCGTCGAACGCCTCGGCGAACACCGGGAACGCCGCGTGCAGCTGTGCGCCCATGCCCGGCCGCTGGCTGCCCTGGCCGGTGAACAGGAACGCCAGGCCACCCGCGACGTCCCCGACGACCGCGCCGGACGGGAACGCCGCGAGACCCGCGCGCAGCTCCTCGACCGACGCCGCGAACAGCACGGCACGCCGGTCGAGCGCGGCACGCGTCGTGGCCAGGGAGTGGGAGAGGTCGGCCGGGTTCGGGTCGGGTGAGGCCGAAGCGAGGAAGTCGTGCAGCCGACGTGCCTGGGCCCGCAGCGCCCGCGGGGTCGCGGCGGACAGCGGGAACGGCAGCACGCCGGTCGGCTGGGGCGTCGCCGGCCGGTCGGCGGGCCGGTGCTCCTCCAGCACGACGTGCGCGTTGGTGCCGGAGATGCCGAACGACGACACCGCGCCGCGCCGCGGCCGGTCGCCGGGCCACGGCCGGGCCGACGTCAGCAGCTCCACGGCCCCGGAGTCCCAGTCGACGTAGGGCGACGGCGCGTCCACGTGCAGCGTGCGCGGCATGACGCCGTGCCGCATCGCCTGCACGACCTTGATGACGCCCGCCACGCCCGCCGCGGCCTGGGTGTGGCCGATGTTGGACTTGAGCGAGCCCAGCCACAGCGGCTCCGCCCGGTCGCGGCCGTAGGTGGCCAGCAGCGCGGACGCCTCGATCGGGTCGCCCAGGCGGGTGCCGGTGCCGTGCCCCTCCACCAGGTCGACGTCGGCGGGGGTCAGCCCGGCGTCCTTCAGGGCGTCGCGGATCACCCGCTCCTGGGCCGGGCCGTTGGGCGCGGTGAGGCCGTTGGACGCGCCGTCGGAGTTCACCGCGCTGCCGCGCAGCACGGCCAGCACGTCGTGGCCGAGCCGTTCGGCGTCCGACAGCCGCTCCACCAGCAGCACGGCCACGCCCTCGGCCCACCCCGTGCCGTCGGCCGCCGCCGCGAACGACTTGCACCGGCCGTCGGCGGCCAGCCCGCGCTGCCGGGCGAACTCGACGAACGTGGTCGGCGTCGCCATCACGGTCACGCCGCCCGCGATCGCCATCGAGCACTCCCCCGCCCGCAGCGACCGCGCCGCGAGGTGCAGGGCGACCAGCGACGAGGAGCACGCCGTGTCGACGGTCAGCGACGGTCCCTCCAGGCCGAGGGCGAACGACACCCGGCCGGACAGCACGCTGCCCGCGCCGCCGGTGAGCCGCAGGCCCTCGACGCCCTCGGGCAGCGCGGCCCCGTGCCCGTAGTCGTGGTACATCAGGCCCGCGAACACGCCGGTCCGGCTGCCGCGCAGCGAGCGCGGGTCGATCCTGGCGCGTTCCACGACCTCCCAGCAGCTCTCCAGGAACAGCCGCTGCTGGGGGTCCATCGCCAGCGCCTCGCGGGGCGAGACGCCGAAGAACGCCGCGTCGAACTCGGCCGCGTCGGGCAGGAACCCGCCCCGGTCGACGGTGGTCGTGCCGGCGTGGTCGGGGTCCGGGTGGCGCAGCGCGGCGAGGTCCCAGCCGCGGTCGGCCGGGAACGCGCCGGTGCCGTCGCCGCCCGCCTCGACCAGCCGCCACAGGTCCTCGGGCGAGGCGACGCCGCCGGGCAGGCGGCAGGCCATGCCGACGACGGCGATCGGCTCGTCGGACGGCCCGACGAGCCGCTTGAGCCGGGCGACCTCCTTGACCGAGTCGCGCAGCGCGGCGACGACGTCCTCGTACTTGGCCATCCGCTCCCCCAGTGCTCAGTCGCCGAGGCCGGCCCGCGCCAGCGCGATCAGCTCGTCCACGTCGAGGTCGTCCACGTCGGGCTCCTCGTCCGGGCGCAGCGCGGCCCGCAGGTGCTCGGCGAGGCGTTGCGGCGTCGGGTGGTCGAAGACGACCGTGGGCGTCAGCCGCACGCCCGCCGCCCGGCCGAGCCGGTCGCGCAGCTCCACCGACATGAGCGAGTCCAGGCCCAGTTCCCGGAACCCGCGCCGCACGTCCACGCCGGGGTGGTCGAGCACCCGCGCGACCTCGCGGCGCACCAGGTCGAGCGCGGCCCCGGCCAGTTCGGCGTCCGACATCGCGGCGGCGCGCTCGGCCAGCGTGACGCCGTCCCCGTCGGGTCGCCGACGCGCCCGCCGCGGCGCGGACCGCAGCGGCACGACGGTGGCGTTGTCCAGCTCCAGCACGGCGTCGAACAGCGCGAGGCCGTCCGCCGCGGGCAGCGGCGCCATGCCGAGCCGCGTCAGCCGGGCGGTGTCGGCGTCGGCCAGGCCGGCCGCCATGCCCACGCCCGCCCACGGCGCCCAGGCGATGGAGGTCGCCGCGAGGCCGTCGGCGGCGCGCTGCCGGGCGAGCGCGTCGAGGAAGGAGTTGGCCGCCGCGTAGTTGGCCTGACCGGCCGCGCCGAGCACGCCGGAGGCCGAGGAGAACAGCACGAACCCGGCCAGGTCCAGGTCGGCGGTCAGCTCGTGCAGCGTCCACGCGCCGTCCACCTTCGGCCGCAGCGCGGTGTCCAGGCGCTCGGGCGTCAGCGCGTCGACCGGGGCGTCGTCCAGGGTTCCGGCCAGGTGCACCACCGCGGTGAGCGGGTGCTCGGCGGGGATGCCGGCCAGCAGGGCGCGCACCGCGTCCGGGTCGGTCACGTCGCACTCCCGCCGGGAGACCGGCAGCACCCGCAGGCCGCGCTCCGCCAAGCGCCGGGTCACGAGCGCGCCCAGCCCGCCGGACGCGCCGGTGACCAGGACGGTTCCCCCGGGGTCCCAGGCGCGGCGGCGCGGGCGCGGCGTGATCGGGGCCAGGTGCGGGGCCAGCAGCGCGCCGTCGCGCAGGGCCAGGCGCGGCTCCCCGGTCGCGACGAACCCGGCCACCTCGTCGTCGGTGACGTCCCGGTCGGTCTCCAGCAGCACGAACCGGCCGGGGTGCTCGGTCTGCGCCGACCGCACCAGGCCCTGCGCGGCGGCGTGCGCCGGGCCGGCGCGGGTGACCAGGACCAGCGGTGACGTGTCGTCGGACGCGAGGCGCCGCCGCACGGCCGCCAGCGCGTCCGCCACGGCCGCGCGCACGGCGTCCGGCACGGGGCCTCCCGTCGCGGGGACGCGGTGGACGGCCACCGGCGTGACGCGGCCCGGGGCCGGGGCGGGCGACCACGCCACGTCGAGCAGGACGCCGGCGGCCGGGGGCAGCCGGTCGGGCAGTGCCCGCACCACGAGGGACCGGACGGACGCCACGGGCTCGCCGTGGACGTCGGCCAGCACGAGCGACACGGCGTCGTCGCCGAGCGGCGTGACGCGGGCCCGCACGGCGGCGACACCCGACCGGTGCAGCCGCACGCCGCTCCACGCGAACGGCAGGCGCGTCGTTTCGGCGGGCAGCGCGAGGCCGACGACGTGCAGGACCGAGTCCAGCACGACCGGGTGCAGGCCCGGTCCGGCCAACCCGTCGGGCAGCTCGACCTCGGCGAACACCTCGGCCCCGGCGCGGCGCGCCGCGCGCAGGCCCCGGAACGCGGGGCCGTAGTCGAAGCCCTGGTCGGCGAGCCGGTCGTAGAAGCCGTCGAGGTCCACCGGCTCGGCGTCGTCGGGCCAGGCCGGCGGCGCAGCGGTGTCGGGCACGTCGCCGAGGACGCCGGAGGCGTGCCGCGTCCACGGTCCGTCGCCGGCGCGGAAGTGCACCCGGAACGGCCGCGTGCCGTCGGGGTCCGGGCCGTCCACGGCGAGCTGCACCTCCACCGCGCCGTCGGCCGGCAGCGCGAGCGGCGTTTCGAGGGTCAGCTCGGCCACGCCCGCGACGCCGACCTCGGCGGCGGCCCCGAGCGCGAGGTCCACCACGGCGGCGGCCGGGAGGACGACCGTGCCGCGGATCGCGTGGTCGGCCAGCCAGGGGCGTTGCCGCGTGGACAGCGCCGCGGTGCGCACCAGGCCGCCGGTGGCCAGCGGGACGGACGGGCCGAACAGCGGCCGCCGGTCCGCGGCCCAGTGGCGGCGGTGCTCGAACGGATAGGTGGGCAGGCCGACCGGGCGCGGCGCGAACGGCGCGTGCACGGCGGCCCAGTCCACGTCGTGGCCGCCCGCCCACAGCCGGGCCGCGGCCGTGGTCGCGGTCGTCACCTCCGACCGGCCCCGGCGGACCACCGGCACGAACTCGACCGCCTCGCCGGGCAGGCAGTCGCGGCCGAGCGCGGTGAGCACCGCGTCCGGGCCGATCTCCAGGAACGTCGTCACGCCCGCGTCCCGCAGCCCGGTGACCGCGTCGGCGAACCGGACGGGCGCGCCGACGTGCCGCACCCAGTAGTCGGCGTCCCGGGCGCCGGGCGGCAGGATCGGCACCGCGGGCTCGTGGAACGCCAGCCGTTCGGCGACGCGGCGGAAGTCGGCGAGCACCGGGTCCATCAGCGGCGAGTGGAACGCGTGGCTCACCCGCAGCCGACGCGCGCCGGGGAACGCCCCGGCCACCCGCAGCACGGCCCGTTCGTCGCCGGAGATCACCGTGGCCGCCGGTCCGTTGACGGCGGCGATCGCGACGCCCGCCGGCAGCGCGGCCGCCACGTCCGCCTCCGCCGCCGGGATCGACACCATCGCGCCGCCCGCCGGCAGCGCGCCCATGAGCCGGCCGCGCGCGGCCACGAGGGTGGCGGCGTCGGCCAGCGACAGCACCCCCGCGACGTGCGCGGCGGCCAGCTCGCCCAGCGAGTGCCCGGCCACGTGGTCGGGCGTGATGCCCCACGACTCCAGCAGCCGGCACAGCGCGACCTCGAACGCGAACAGGGCGGGCTGCGCGAGCGCGGTGTCGTCGAACGACCCGGCCGACAGCAGCGGGCGGTCGAGCCCGGCGTCCACCGCGCGGACCGCCGCGTCGAACGCCTCGGCGAAGACCGGGAACCGGGCGTGCAGCTCGCGGCCCATGTCCCGGCGCTGGCTGCCCTGGCCGGTGAACAGGAACGCGACCCCGCCGGGGGGCGCGGGCCGCTCGCCCGGGACCGCGCGGTGCGCCATCGGCGTGCGGCGGGCCAGCGTGGCGGCCACGTCGACCCGGCGCGGCCGGTGGGTCAGCACGAACCGCTCGACGCGCTCCACCTGGGCGGCGAGGGCCCGCGGCGTGCGGGCGGACAGGACCAGCGGCAGGTCCGCGTCGTCCTCGGCCGGCGGGGGCTCGGGGACCTCTTCGAGGATGGCGTGCGCGTTGGTGCCGCTGATGCCGAACGACGACACGGCGGCGCGGCGGGGCCGGGTCACGGCGGGCCAGGGGCGCGGTTCGGTCAGCAGCGCCACGTCGCCGGCGGTCCAGTCCACCTTGGACGACGGCGCGTCCACGTGCAGGGTCTTCGGCAGCAGGCCGTGGCGCAGGGACAGCACCGACTTGATCACGCCCACCACGCCGGCGGCGGCCTGCGTGTGGCCGATGTTCGACTTGACCGACCCGAGCCACAGCGGTTCCGCGCGGTCCCGGCCGTAGGTGGCGAGCAGGGCCTGGGCCTCGATCGGGTCGCCCAGCCGGGTGCCGGTGCCGTGCGCCTCCACCGCGTCCACTTCGGACGGTCGCAGGCCGGCGTCGGCCAGGGCGGCGCGGATGACCCGTTGCTGCGCGGGCCCGTTGGGCGCGGTGAGGCCGTTGGACGCGCCGTCGGAGTTGACCGCCGTGCCGCGGACGACGGCCAGCACCGCGCGGCCGTTGCGGCGGGCGTCGGACAACCGTTCCACCAGGACCACGCCCACGCCCTCGGCCCACCCGGTGCCGTCGGCGGCCTCGGCGAAGGACTTGCAGCGGCCGTCGGCGGACAGCCCGCCCTGCCGGGAGAACTCCACGAACGTGGCCGGCGACGCCAGCACCGCCACCCCGCCCGCGACCGCGAGCGAGCACTCGCCCGCGCGCAGCGACCGCACCGCCAGGTGCAGGGCCACCAGCGACGACGAGCAGGCGGTGTCCACGCTGAGGGCCGGGCCCTCCAGGCCGAGCGCGTGGGCGACGCGACCGGACACGACGCTCGCCGCGCCGCCGGTCATCCGGAAGCCCTCGTCGCCCCCGTCGTAGTCGTCGTCCATGACGCCCACGAAGACGCCGGTGTCGCTGCCGCGCAACGTCCGCGGGTCGATCCCGGCGCGTTCGAACACCTCCCACGAGGTCTCCAGGAACAGCCGCTGCCGGGGGTCCATGGCCACGGCCTCGCGCGGGGAGATGTCGAAGAAGGCGGCGTCGAACCCGGCGACGTCGGTCAGGAAGCCGCCGTGCCGGGTGGTCGAGGTGCCGGGCCCGTCGGGGGCGGCCAGCGCGTCGAGGTCCCAGCCGCGGTCGGTGGGGAACGGGCCGACGGCGTCGCCGCCGGATTCGAGCAGCGCCCAGAAGTCCTCGGGCGAGGAGATGCCGCCGGGCAGCCGCACGCTCATGCCGACGATGGCGATCGGGTCGTCGGTGGGTTCGTCGGCGGGGTGGTCGGCAGTGGGTCGAGGGCGGGCATGGGCGGGGTCGCTGCCGGAGCCGTCGGCGGCGGCTCGGGGGCGGGCCTCGGCTTCGGCGGGATCGTCGGTGACGCGTCGGGGATGGGTGTCGCCCCGTTCGGCGCGCGCCCACCGGGCCACCGCGTCCGGCGTCGGGTGGTCGAACACCAGGGTGGCGGGCACCCGCAGGCCGGTGGCGCGGGCGAGCCGGTCGCCCAGTTCCACCCCCATCACGGAGTCGAAGCCCAGCGACCGGAACGTGCGGTCGCGCTCCACCGACCCCGGGTCCGCGCCCAGCACGGCGGCGACCTCCGCGCGGACGAGGGCGTCCACGTCGGCGGGCGGCGCGGGCGAGGGCTCGGCCGCGACCTCGCCGTGCCAGTGGCGTCGCCGCTGGAACGGGTAGGTGGGCAGCGGCACGCGCCGCCCGGTCCACCCGAAGTCGACCGCGACGCCCCGGGCGTGCAGCCCGGCCAGGGCGGGGCGGACGTCGTCGCCGGTGGCGATGAACGCCGAGGTCGGCTCGGCGGCGCAGGCACGGCCCAGCACGGCGAGCGTGGCGGCGGGCCCCAGCTCCAGGAACGTGCGGACGCCCGCCCCCTCCAGCCACCGCACGCTGTCGTGGAACCGCACGGCCTCGCGGGCGTGCCGCGCCCAGTGGTCGGCGTCGATGCGCTCGACGGGCCGGCCGGTCAGGTTGGACACGACCGACAGGCGCGGCGCGTGGTGGGTCAGGCCGCGCGCGACCTCGCGGAACTCGTCCAGCACCGGCTCGACCAGCGCGGAGTGGAAGGCGTGGCGCACGTCGAGCCGCCGCGTGCGCTCGAACTTCGCGGCCACCTCCCGCACCGCCCCCGCCTCCCCGGAGATCACCGTGGACGTCGGGCCGTTCACCGCGGCGATCGAGACGCCGGCCACCAGCGCCGCCCGCACGTCGGCCTCGCGGGCGTGCACCGACACCATCGCGCCGGCGGGCAGGCCCCGCATCAGCCGGCCGCGGGCGGCGACCAGCGCGGCGGCGTCGGGCAGGTCCAGCACGCCCGCGACGTGCGCCGCGACCAGCTCGCCGACCGAGTGGCCCAGCACGTGGTCCGGGGTGACGCCGAAGCTCTCCACGAGCCGGTACAGGGCCACCTCGACCGCGAACAGCGACGCCTGGGTGAGGTCCGTGCGCGCCAGCAGTTCCTCGTCACCGTCGAAGACCGCGGCCTTCAACGACCGCCCGAGGTGACCGTCCAGCTCCGCGCACACCGCGTCGAACGCCTCGGCGAACACCGGGAACCCCGCGTGCAACGCGCGCCCCATGCCGACCCGCTGGCTGCCCTGACCGGTGAACAGGACCGCCAGTCCTTCGTCCACGACCGGCCGCCAACCGGTGACGTCGAAGTCGCGCAGCTCCGCCAGGCGCTCGACCCAGGCCACGGCCCGGTACTCGAACGCGGTGCGCGTGGTGGCCGACGAGTACGCCACGTCCGCGATCGGGTCGGTCAGCTCGGCGAGGCGCGCCGCCTGCGCGGCCAACGCCTCACGCGACCGCGCCGACAACGGCACGGCCACCGGCCCGGGCCGGCCGGCGCTCCCCTCGGCGACGCCCGCACCGGCACCCGATCCGGCGGTGCCCGCCCGAGCAGCGCCCCACCCGGCGGTGGCCGCCCGAGCCGCATCCGACCCGGCGGTGGCCGCTTCCTCCGCGGCACCGTCCCAGCCGGTCAGGACGACGTGCGCGTTCGTGCCGCCCATGCCGAACGAGCTGACCCCCGCCGTCGCCCTCGGCGGCAGCCCGCGCGGCGACGTGTTCACGACCAGCCGCAGCTCGTCCAGCGGGATGCCCGGGTTCGCCGCGGTGAAGTTCAGGGAGGCGGGCAGCAGCCGGTGGCGCAGCGCCAGCACCGCCTTGACCAGCCCCGCGACACCCGCCGCGCCCTCCAGGTGCCCGATGTTGGTCTTGACCGACCCCACCGGCAGCGGCTCCTCCCGGGAGCCGAACACCGCGCCCAGCGCCGCCGCCTCCACCGGGTCGCCGACCGGCGTGCCGGTGCCGTGCAGCTCCACGAACGCCACCGAAGCCGGGTCCACGCCGGCCCGCGCGTACGCCTCGCGCAGCACCCGTTCCTGGCTCGCGCGCGACGGCGCGGTGAGCGTCGTCCCGCCGCCGTCGTTGTTCACCGCGCTGCCCAGCAGGACGGCGTGCACGCGGTCGCCGTCGCGCTCCGCGTCGGCGAGCGGCTTGAGGACGACGACACCGCCGCCCTCCCCGCGCACGTAGCCGTTGGCGCGGGCGTCGAAGGTGTGGCTGCGGCCGTCCGGCGAGAGCACGCCGAGCCGCCGGTTCACCTCGAAGGTGTCCGGGTGCAGGGCCAGGTTCACGCCGCCGGCCAGCGCGAGCGGCACCTCGCCGCGGCGCACCGCCTCCGCCGCCAGGTGCACCGCGACCAGCGACGACGACTGGCCCGAGTCCACCACCAGCGACGGGCCGCCCAGGCCGAGCAGGTAGGACACCCGGTTGGCGATCATGCCCCGGCTGCCGCCGGTCGCGGTGTGCCGGGTGATGCCCACGCCGAGGCGGGCGTAGTCGTCCCAGATCGCACCCAGGTAGACGCCCGCGTCGGCGGCGGACGCCGGCACGATCCCCGCGTCCTCCAACGCCTCCCACGCCAGTTCCAGCGCGAGGCGCTGCTGCGGGTCCACGGCCGCCGCCTCGCGCGGCGGGATGCCGAAGAACGCGGCGTCGAACCGGTCGACGTCGGGCAGGAAGCCGGCGCGCAGCGTCGCGGGCAGGTCGCGGCCGGCGGGCGGCGCGCCGACGGCGTCCATCCCGTCGCGCAGCAGGCGCCAGTAGGCGGCCGGGTCGGGCGCGCCGGGCAGCCGGCAGGCGATCCCGACGACGGCGACCGCGCCCGGTGCGGCGGCGCTCACCGCTCCCCGAAGCCGCGCAGCGGGCTGACCCGGTCCTCGCCGATCCGGGCGCGCAGCCCGGGGTCGGTCACGCCCAGGCCGGGTTCGGGCGCGAGGCACAGCACGCCCACCTTCCCGATGTGCCGGTTGGCCTGCACCGCGCGGGTGGCCTCGGCGACGTCGGACAGCCGGTGCACGGCGGACAGGGTCGGCGCGACGTGCCCGAGGCCGATGAGCCGGTTGGCCTCCCACTGCTCCTGGAGGTTGGCCGCGTGGCTGCCGATGATCCGCTTGAGCTTCATCCACAGGTACCGGTTGTCGTACTCGTGGTGGTAGCCGGTGCTGGAGCCGCAGGTGACCACCACGCCGCCGCGCCGCACGACGAACAGCGAGACGCCGAACGTGGCCCGGCCGACGTGCTCGAACACGATGTCCGCGTCCCGGCCGGTCCGCTCGCGGATGACCCGGCCGAGCCGCTTGCCCACCTCGATGACCCGCGCGGGGTCGTCCGCGACGTCGTCGGTGAGCCCGAACTCCGACCGGTCGAGCACGATCTCGCAGCCGAGCGCGCGGGCCGCCTCGGCCTTGTGCGCGGAGCCGACGATCCCGACCGGGATGCCGCCGCCGTTGCGGACGAACTGCACGGCGTACCCGCCGAGCCCGCCCGCCGCGCCCCACACCAGCACGACGTCGCCCTGCTTCATGCGCGCGCCCCGGTCGCTCACCAGCATCCGGTAGGCGGTGCCCGCGCACAGCGGGTTGCTCGCGGCCTCCTCCCACGTCAGGTGCGCGGGCTTGGGGACCAGCTGGCTGGCGCGCACCACGGTGTACTCGGCGAGGCCGCCGAAGTTCGTCTCGAACCCCCACGCCCGCTGCTCGTCGCCGAGCATCCCGTCGCCGTGGGTGGCGGCCTCCTGGTCGTCCACGTGCACCGGGCTGATGACCACGCGGTCGCCGACCCGCCACCGCCGCACACCCGCCCCGACCCGGACGACGACGCCCGCGCCGTCCGAGCCGACGACGTGGTGGGGCAGGTCGTGCCGCGCGGCCCACCCGCCCTGCCGGGCGTACTGGCGCAGGAACCGGAACGTGGGGATGGGCTCGAACATCGCCGACCACACGGTGTTGTAGTTGACGGCGCTGGCCATCACGGCGACCACGACCTCGTCCGGCGCGAGTTCGGGCATCGAAACCGGGCCGACGCGCAGCGACTTGCGCACGTCCTTGTCCTCGACCCCGCGGAACATGTCGACGTCCTCGACCCGGAGGTGCGCGGCGAGGTACTCCGCGGGCAGGGGGAGGCGCTCGATCTCGTCGGGCGCGGCGTCGGCGAGCACCGCTTCGGAGAGAGAACTCATGGTCGCCCCTTCGTCAGCCTCGTGCGGTCCGCCCCGAGCTAACCGGCGTCCCGCACGGCCGGGAGAGCCCCTGCATCCCCTGTCCGGGCGGGGTGCCCAGGGGTCGCCCGCGACCGGGACTAGGGGGTCGGTCGGGGTGGCCGCCCGCACGTCGTGCCTCCGCGGCGGTGGTCCCGCGTTCCGCGCACGACGGCCGGCCGCGATCCGTCCTCGGTGACCGGGCACTCGTGCGTCCCCGGCGGCGCTGCCACTCCGGACCGGCCCCGGCCGGCGGGGCCTCTGGTTCACGCCACCGGTCCGACCACCGGGTAACTTGCGGGTGGTGACCGACAACCCCACCCTCACCGACCTGGTCGAACAGTTCCTCGCGTGGCACTTCGACCGCAACCCGGGCAGTGCCGCGATGCTCGGCTCCCTCGCCCACGACCACACCCTCGGCGACTTCGGCGCCGACGCGTTCGCCGACTACGAGCGCGGCGCGGACGCCTGGCTCGACCGGTTCACCGCGGCCCGCGCGGACGACCTGCAGTCCTCGGTGGACCGCGACCTCCTGGTCTCCGTGCTGCGCGGCGTCCGGGCCAAGGCCGCCTGGCCCGCGTGGCGGCGCGACCCGTCCGTCTACACGGGCGCGGTGCTGTACCCGCTGTTCAGCGCGTTCCTCAACCGGCTGCGGCCGGAGGCGGAGCTGGTGGAGAGCGTGGTGCGGCGGCTGGGCGAGGTGCCCGCCGTGCTGGCCGCGTGCCGGGCGAACCTGGACCCGGGGCTGGCCGCGCCGCGGATCGTGCGCCGCGCCGCCGACCAGGCCCGCACCGGGCGGGCGTTCCTCACCGCCACGCTGCCCGCCGAGGTGTCCGACCCGGCGCTGCGGGCCCGGCTCGCCGAGGCCGCCGAACCGGCCGCGGAGGCGTTCGACGAGCTGGCCGCGTTCCTGGACGAGTTCGCCGGGCGCGCCGCGGGCGACTGGCGGATGGGCGAACAGCTGTACTCGACGCTGCTGCGCGACCAGGAGGTGCTGGGCTACGGCGCGGCCGAGCTGCACGAACGCGGCAAGGCCGCCTACGCCGAGCTGGAAGCCGAGATGCGCGAGCTGGCCGGCACGGACGACTGGCACGCGGTGATGGCGTCGTTCCAGGACGACCACCCGCCGACGCCGGAGGCGATGCGCGCCGAGTACGAGGCCGAGACGCGGCGGGCGCGGGCGTTCCTGGTCGAGCACGGCCTGGTGACGTTCGCCGAGGGCGAGGAGTGCCGGGTGGTGCCGTCGCCCGCGTTCCAGCGGCCGGTGCTGGCCGTGGCGTCGTACATGTCGCCGCCGCCGCTGACCGACCAGCGCACGGGCCACTTCTTCGTGCCGTTCCCGCCGGACGGGTTCACCGCCGAGCAGACCACCCAGCGGCTGCGCACCAACTCCCGCGCCCAGCTGGCCACGATCGCGGTGCACGAGGCGTACCCCGGCCACCACTGGCACCTGTCGTGGCTGGCCGCGCAGGACCGGCCGGTGCGCAAGGTGTTCCGCACGCCGTACTTCTCCGAGGGCTGGGCGCTGTACGCGGAGAAGCTGCTCCGCGAGCACGGCTACTTCTCCGCCGAGGTCGTCGGCGACGCCGCCAAGGCCCGCGCGCAGGAGCTGTCGCACGTCGAGGCGCGCCTGTTCCGGGCGGCGCGGATGATCGTGGACACCGCGCTGCACTGCGGCGACATGAGCGTCGAGGAGGCCGAGGAGTTCATGAGCACGAAGGCGTCGCTGACGCCCGGCACGGCGGTCGGCGAGGTCAGCCGGTACTGCGCCTGGCCGACGCAGGCGCCGTCCTACCTGACCGGGGCGCTGGAGATCGAACGCATCCGCGCCGAGCACACCGGGTCGCTGCGCGAGTTCCACGACACCATCGCGGGCGCCGGCGCGCTGCCGCTCGGCCTGGCCCGCAAGGTGGCTCTCGGCAGGTGAGACACACCGCCACCGCGGCGGCGGCGGGCGGAACAGGCCAACCGCCGCGGCGGTTGGCGTACTGACGTACGGACATCGCTACAGGAGGAACGACACATGCCGAAGGCAGTGGTGGTGCGCGCAACCGGCGGGCCGGAAGCGCTGGAGTTCGGCGACGTGGACGCGAAGTCGCCGGGACCGGGCGAGTTGCTGGTGGACGTGGCCGCGGCCGGGGTGAACTTCATCGACTGCTACCACCGCGAGGGCCGCTACCCGCTGGAGACGCCGTTCGGGCTGGGCCTGGAGGGCGCCGGCCGGGTCGCCGCGGTCGGGCCGGACGTCACCGGCTGGGCCGTGGGCGACCGGGTGGCGTGGGCGCAGACCCTCGGCAGCTACGCGGAGCAGGCCGTGGTGCCCGTCCGGGACGCGGTGCCGGTGCCCGACGGCGTGGACGACGACACCGCGGGCGCGCTGCTGCTGCAAGGGCTCACCGCCCACTACCTGGTGACGTCCACCTACCCGGTGCAGGAGGGCGACGCGGTGCTCGTGCACGCCGCCGCGGGGGGCGTGGGACTGCTGCTGGTGCAGCTGGCCAAGGCGCGCGGCGCGCGGGTGATCGGCACGGTGTCCACCGAGGCCAAGGCGGCGCTGGCGCGGGAGGCGGGCGCGGACGAGGTGATCCGGTACGACCAGGTGGCCGACTTCGCGCCCGCGGTGCGGGAGCTGACCGGCGGCGAGGGCGTCGCGGTCGCCTACGACGGCGTGGGCAAGACCACCTTCGACGGCAGCCTGGCGAGCCTGCGGCGGCGCGGCACGCTGGCGTTGTTCGGCGCGTCCAGCGGCGCGGTGCCGCCGTTCGACCCGATGCGGCTCAACCAGGCGGGCTCGGTGTTCCTCACCCGGCCGTCGCTGGCCGCGCACGTGGCCACCCGCGAGGAGCTGGAGTGGCGGGCGGGCGAGCTGTTCGCGGCCGTCGCGGACGGCAAGCTCACCGTGCGGGTCGGCGGCCGCTACCCGCTGGCCGACGCCCGGCGGGCGCACGAGGACCTGGAAGGCCGCCGCACCACCGGCAAGCTGCTGCTCGTCCCGTGAGCGCACGGCCGGGAGGGCGCCGCCCTCCCGGCCGGACCGGGGTCAGCCCCCGACCTTGACCGCGTCCACGACGAAGATCAGCGTCTCGCCGGGCTTGATCTCGCCCTGCCCGTTCGGGTAGCCCTTGTCGGACGGCACGACCAGCAGCCGGCGACCGCCCTCCTTCAGGCCGATCAGGCCCTCGTTCCAGCCCTGGATCACGCTGGCCTGGCCGATGTTGCGCAGCACGAACGGCTGCCCGCTGTCCCACGACGCCTCACGGGTCCGCTGGTCGCGGAACGTCGCCAGCACGTAGTGCAGCTCGGCGGTGGAGCCGGGCGTGATCTCCGCGCCCGTGCCCGGAATCAGGTCCTCGACGACCAGCCCGTCCTGCGGCGTGCAGCCGGTCGGGACGGTGATCGTCGGCTTCTCCCCCGCCGCGCCCGTCACCTGGTACTGCGTCACCTCGCACGGCGGGCCGCTCGGCTCGGGCAGGTCGGCCTCTGTGGGCTGCTCGGCCTCGGGCTGGGCGGCGGTGGCGGACGGGGTGTTGGTCAGGGTGGACGGCCGGTCGCTAGCGGTGCACGCGGTCAGCGCCAGACCGGCGGACAACAGGGAGACGAGAGCCAGGGCCGTACGGCCGACAGTACGCATGGTTGCCGAGCTTAAGGTTCAGCACCGCGCGACGCGCCGCGGCCCCACCGGCAGGCCCAACGGCGGTCACCGTGCGCTGCTGTCGATCTACGAAGTAATCCGCAATTGTGCACTAATTACCGCTACCGCCGTTGCGTACTCGCGCGTACAGTGACTGCGCGCACTTGATCGTGTACCGAAAGCATTCGGCCGTTCGAGTGCCCACCAAGGAGGTGACATCGTGTCCGCGGAGCCGAAGGGCGTCCGCAGCAACCTGTTACAGGAATTGTTCTGGACCCGAACCGGTCTGCTCCTGCTGACCCTCGTGGTCACCTCGGGGATCAGCCTGGCCATTTCCAGCACAATGGATCAAGGTGCCCTGCGCACGTTCCTGGTGTCGGTCGGGACCGGCACGTTGATCTCGGCCGTGGTCGGGTTCGGGCAGACGTTGATCACGAGTTCGGCGGCGCAGCGGGCGCTGGTGACGCCGGTCGTCGAGGAGAGCCGCAAGGCGTTGCGCGACCTCGCCGCCGAGTACCGTGCCCTGGACCGCGAGTTCTTCCCCACCCACGTGTTCGAGCCGACCGCCCGCCCCGACCCGGTGTTCAACCAGGTGATGATGCAGGACCTGGAGCGCACCCGGCTGTACGTGTTCCGCGGCTTCTCCGGCCGGTACGCGGCGGGCCGGTTGCTGCTGTCGCAGTCGGAGTGCGAGCTCAGGGCCGTGCTGGCCGACCCGCGCGACGACGACGCGATCAGCGGGCGCGCCCGCTACCTGCTGCGCCACGAGGGCTCCGACGGCGACTACGACTCGATCGCGGCCGGGCTGCGCGAGGAGATCTCGATCGGCCTGGTGGGGCTGTTCGCGGCCCGCGGCCGGTGCTCGCGGATCGACCTGACGATCGTGTCCGACCCGCCGCTGGACCGGCTGGAGCTGTTCGACGACAGCGCGTGGCTCACCCTCTACAGCAACACCAGCGCGGGCGTGGTGCGCCTGTACCCGCGCACGGTGCGGTTCTCGGAGGGCTCCTTCGTCTACGGGATGGAACGCGCCGAGTTCCTGCGCATCAGCAATTCCAAGGCAGGGCTGCACGTCGTCATCACCCCGCGCACCGGTCGGGCGGACTTCCGCGCCCTGTTCGAGGAGATCACCGGCGCACCGCTCACCGAGGAGCGGTTCCGGGAACTCGAGGAGAAGTTCCACCGATTCCGCAAAGAATTCTCCGCCTTCGCCCAGTTGGGGAGCTGATAAGTCGTGCTGACCGAGTCCACCGGGTTCTCCGCGCTCGCGGAACTCGCCACGCTCATCGCCGTGGCCGACCCCCCTGTCGTCGACCACTGGGGACACGTCGAGAGGCGTTTCCGGGAGTGGGCGGGCCGGCCCGGGCTGCGGGAGAGGCTGCGCGGGCACCTGCGCGCCCTCTCCCCGCAGGAGGAGATGCGCATGGTGGCCAGATCGAGGGAGACGACGACCCACTACGCGTGGTGCCTGCGGGACGAGCCCGCGGAGCCGTTCACGTTCTGGCTGCACGAGTACAAGCCGCAGCGGGACTGGCGCCAGGGCTACGCCGACTCCATCCACAACCACCGCTACCACTTCTGCACCATCATCCTGTCGGGCGGCTACCTGCACGAGCGGTTCACCGCGCGGGTGGCCGACGACGGTCGGGCGATCCTGTCGACCACCCTGCTGCGCAGCGCCGAGGCCCACGAGGGTGCCTCGGGCACGATGCTCGCGCACGAGTTCCACCGCATCCCGAAGGCCGCGGACGACACCATGACGTTCCTGGTCAAGTCGCGGGCGGTCAGCCCGTGGAGCCTCAGCTACGACCCCGACACCCGCACCAGCCACCGGCACGTGCCGGTCGAGGCGAGGTTGGAGGAGCTGACGAACACGCTGTAACCGGCGCCGAGGACCGCCGCGCCC
Organism: Actinosynnema sp. NPDC004786; assembly: GCF_053601135.1. Lineage (NCBI taxonomy): Bacteria > Bacillati > Actinomycetota > Actinomycetes > Pseudonocardiales > Pseudonocardiaceae > Actinosynnema > Actinosynnema sp. NPDC004786. The sequence goes on from NZ_JBSGBG010000034.1 coordinate 61,978, forward strand.
GCCTACCATCGGCCCACCCGGCACGGGAGGGTCCGATGAGCACTGTCACGGCGCGAGCGATCTCCGAGGTGGAGACCGAGGTCTGGCGGCTGTGCCGCGACCTCGCCGCGAAACTGCAGTTCCACGGCTGGCACCACGTCAGCTTCGTGCGCGACAAGGCCGTCCACTTCGCCCGGCGCAACGGCTCCGACGTGGCGCTGGTCGAGGTGGCCGCCCTGGTCCACGACGTGAACTACATGGTCCGGCGCAACTCGCTGCCGGTGGACGGCAAGCGGTTGCGGTTGGACATCCTGGCGCGCGCGGGCGTGCCGGACGACGTCGCGGCGCGAGTGGACGCCGTCGTCGAGGAGGCCGAGATGCGCACCCGCCACCGCGACATCTCGCCGGAGGCGCAGGCCCTGTCCGACGCGGACACGCTGTTCAAGGCCCTGCCGGTGACGCCGGTGGTGCTCGCGCCGAAGTACCTGGAGGAGAACGGCATCACGCTCAAGGAGCTGGCGCACAAGATCGTCGGCGAGCAGGCGGGCAAGCACGACGAGGGCTACTACTTCTACGACCCCGAGGCCGCCGCCACCTACTCCCGGTGGGCCACGGCGAACCTGGAGCTGTGGCAGTGCATCGTGGAGTCGCTGGACGACCCCGTGGTGAACGAACTGCTGTCGGCGGTGTCCTAGGCGGGCTTGTCCCAGACGACGAGGTCGAACACCACCTGCTTGTAGTCCTCGACCGACACCACGACGAGGCCGGCCCAGCGCCCCTCCGACGTCTGCACGCAGAAGGCCGAGCCTTCCTGCACCACCTCGGACTCGACGGCACCGTTCAACCCCGTCGCGGCCCGGCAGTCCGCGAGGGACGGCCGGGCCGTTTCGACTTTGACGATCTTGTCCGCGAACAGCCCCGAGATGTACTGCATGTCCGCCTTGGGCGAGTCGTACTTGGTCACCCCGCCGTTGTCGCCCCGGGAGTCGAAGTCGATGTAGTAGCCGGCAGTGAGTTCCACCCGGCCGGACCGGAACTCGGTGCCCGTCGATCCGGCCGGCACGGCGGCGGTGGTCGTCGTCTGCCCCGCCCCGGCGCCCGTCGTGGCGGCCGGGGTGTCGGAGGCGCCCGGCGACTCGCTCGTGGTCGTCGTGGTGGTGCCGGGCTGGGCGGTGCCCGCGGCGGGTCGCAGTTCGAGCCCGCCGAGCAGGCCGCCCGTGGCCGCGCCCACCACGGTCAGCAGCACCGGGACCACGAAGTGCTTGGTCAGCTGCTGGTCCGGCCGGCGGCCCCACCGGTAGAGCAGCCACACGCCGACCAGGGTGACCACGCCCGCCGCGATCAGGGACAACGGCACCTGGTCCTGGATGCCGCCGATCACCGACAGGAGCAGCGCCGCGACACCGGCCATGCCGCCGAAGACCTGCCAGCGGTCCACTGTCGCCTTGTCGAAGGACCCTCGACCGGGTGACGGCCCATCCCCCTGCACAGACATGCCGGTCAGGCTAGCTATCCGCAAATATGCGGAAAGTGCATCAAGTGCGGACCGCCGACCCGGCACGCGCATGAGACGTGGGTGGGCGCGGGCTCTACGCGAGGCCGCGCGTTACGACCTGCCGTGGACGGCGGTCTTCAGGCCGTGCTCGAGGTCGGACACGAAACTCCGCCAAGAGGGCACCTCCCGGATGGGGCCGTCGGGGTCCAGGCGCTCGAGCAGCTGGCGTCGATGCTGCGGGAAGCGCTCCTGGAACTTCGCCAGCTTCCTGCCGGTCAACCCCGAGGCGACACCCAGCACGTCCTTCAGGAGCTTCTTCGGGTCCGGCACGGACTCGACCCGGGAGGGACCGGGGAGGTCGAGCCTCGCCCGTCCCCGGGGATTGCCGGCCACCGTTCGGATCTCGCCCTCGTCGGTGAGGAGCCAGGCTTCCGTCATCCTGATCGGGATGACCGAGGCGAACAGCAGATCCGGGGCGGCATCGCGGAAGGCGGTCGCGATCTCCCGCAGCCTGGCCTCGCGCCCGTCCCGGTCGGCGTCCCGGTGCACGATCACGAGGTCGTACTTCCCGCCGATCGACAGTGACGTTCGCAGCTTCTCGGTCACCGATTTGCCGGGCGGGTTGGGGAGCCTCCCGAGATCGGGGTCCGTGATGGCGACCTCGATGCCGAGACGCGCCGCGCACATCTCCACCTGCGGCACGATTCCGCTGTCGCTCGTCCCCTCACCGAGGAAGAGAACGCTGAGGATCACCCGATCTCCATGCTCGTCTGCACCCCGGGCGGCGTGGTCAGGTAGGGCAGGACGTCGAGCTTCGTGACCGGTGTCTCGTCACCGTGCCTGGCCCGCCACGTGTTTTCCATCGGGCGCAGGCGCAGCGCGTGCGCCGGTGAGCCGTCGGCAGCCGTGCGGATGGCCGTGTCGGCGAACAGCAGGTCGTTCGGGTTGACGAGTTGCACGATCCCGGGTGAATGGGTGTTCACCACGACCTGGCGGAACGGGTTGTCCACTCCCGGTTCGACCGTGGGGTCGACCGCGAGATCTTCGACGAGACGGACCATCGCAGCCAGGTTGGCGGGATGGATTCCGTTCTCCGGCTCCTCCATGCAGATCAGTCCGACCACGGTCGGGTCTTCCAGGAGCACGCAGAGGGCGAGGAACCTCAGCGTGCCCTCCGACAGGCTCCGGGCGGGGAGTTCGAGACCGCTGGCTTCGCGGAGTTGGATCGTCAGCAATTCCCGTGCGTCGTCCTCCTGGACGCGCAGGCTGCGGACCCTCACGCCCGCGAGGTCGGCGAGCCGGCCGGTGACCCGGGCGTACACGCTTTCCGGATCCGTCGAGTCGTCGCTGAGCGCGACCCTGAACAAGGTGCCGGGCAGGTGACGCCCGTTGGCGTCCATGGCCCGCGGGTCGACGTAGCGGTCCGACGTCCGCAGCGCCGAGGGTTCGAGCGCGAGCCTGCGCCACGACTGCATCTCGCGACGGGCAGCGAGGATCGTCGGGTCGTCGGCGCTCGTCACGGTGCTGACCACGGTGGCCGGGGCGCGATAAGCCGCCGACGGCTTGGGTTGCCCGCGACTGCCGCCGTCCTGGTGGATGCGGATGACCGGCTGACCGCTTTCCATGATCGTGGAGATGAACGCCTTGCCGCTGCGGTGCCCCTTGAGGATCGACCTGCGGAATCGTCCGGCGTCGTGCGGGAACCTGAGGCGTTTGGGCGCGTCACCGAGGTTGATGTGCCGAAGGGACTCTTCGAGCAACATCAGGCGTCCGATTTTCTCCGACCCACTGGGCGCTTGGTAGCCGAGGGACAACTCGTAGCGCAGGAAGGTGATGGTGGGTTCGGCCGGTCGACCGAAGTCGTCCTCGACCTCGCTCGGCACGATCATCTCGGCCGCGAACCGGAGCCTCGGGTTGGCCGCCCCGTATCCGTTCCAGAACAGATCACGCGGGTCGCCTGTCCGCTCACCGTGGAGACCACGCACCGATTGAGCGGCATCGAGCAGCGAACGGTCCGCCAACAGACTCAGGAAGTGAATGGCGTCGAAGATGTTGGACTTACCGGTGCCGTTTTCCCCCGCGATGCACGTGAACGGTCCGAATTCGATTTTCGTGCCAACCAGGTTCTTGAACCCGTCGACCTCGAGCCTGGTGAGCATCTGCGGCCCTCCTGTGGTGGACTCGGCACATCCTCGCAATCGGTGGCACTTCGTGGCGGCACCCGGTGACACGCGCGTGTCGCACTCGGAGTCCGGAATCCGAGGACGCCGGCGTGCCGATCGCGGCGGGCCGGCGAACGGACGGCTGCCACGCCCGCGGGTCAGCCGAGTGGACCGGGTCGCGGGGCGTGGCGGGGCGCGAGCGTCAGAACGGCCAGCCCAGCACCGGCAGGCCGATGACGGCGTCCACGGCCAGGCCGCAGAACACGAGCATCAGGTACAGGTTCGACAGGTGGAAGAACTTCATGGTGTTCGTCGACCCGCCCCGCCGCACGACCGAGTGCAGCCGGTGCGCGAACACCACGAACCACGCGCCCGAGGCCGCCGCCACGACGACGTAGATCCACGACGTCACGGGGGCCAGCAGCAGCGTGCACGCGACCGTGACCCACGAGTAGATGACGATCTGCCGCGTCACCTGCTGCGCCGTCGCCACCACCGGCAGCATCGGCACGCCCGCCCGCGCGTAGTCCTCCTTGAACTTCATCGCGAGCGCCCACGTGTGCGGCGGCGTCCAGAAGAAGATCACGCCGAACATCACCAGCGCGGGCCACGCCACCGTGCCGGTCACCGAGGACCAGCCGATGATCACCGGCATGCAGCCGGCCATGCCGCCCCAGATGATGTTCTGCGAGGTCCGGCGCTTGAGCACCAGGGTGTAGACGAAGATGTAGAACAGGATCGTGGCCACCGCGAACACGGCCGAGATCAGGTTCGTGGTCAGCCACAGGAACCCGAACGACACCACGCCCAGCACGATGCCGAAGATCAGCGCGTTGCGCGGCGGGATGGCGTCCTTGGCCAGCGGCCGGGCGCTGGTGCGCTTCATCACCGAGTCGATGTCGGCGTCGACGTAGCAGTTCAGCGCGTTGGCGGAGCCCGCGGCCAGGGTGCCGCCCGCCAGGGTGCACGCGATCAGCCACAGCGGCGGCAGGCCGCGGGCGGCCAGGAGCATCGCCGGGATGGTGGTGATCAGCAGCAGCTCGATCACCCGGGGCTTGGTCAGCGCCACGTACGCGCCGACCACCTGCCGGGGCGACCGCGCCGGAGCCTCGGTGACGGCACTCATGGCGTCGCGCTCCTCAACAGGTCGGGGGATGCGCTGATGGTAACCACGCGTTCGCCGAGCAGCCCGTTCGGGTACTCCCTGGACGTCCGCGCCACACCTGTGCGTACACCCACAGAGCGTGAGTGGCACGTGTGTCCGCTGGTCGGACTAGGCTGGCCGGTGGACCTTGGTAGCCGCGGATCGGGCCTGACGGGATCGATTAAGTTCGACACCCGGCCGTCACAACCGCCGCCTAGTGAGTTTGGAGCTGGAAGTCAGTGTCCGTCACCGATGACATCGCCCGGTTGACCGAAGCCCACCTGCCCGAGGACTGGACCGACCTGGACAAGCGCGCGGTCGACACGGCGCGCGTCCTGGCCGCGGACGCCGTGCAGAAGGTCGGCAACGGCCACCCCGGCACCGCGATGAGCCTCGCGCCGCTCGCCTACACGCTGTTCCAGCGGGTCATGCGGCACGACCCGGCCGACGCCGACTGGATCGGCCGCGACCGGTTCGTGCTCAGCGCCGGCCACTCCAGCCTGACGCTCTACATCCAGCTCTTCCTCAACGGCTACGGCCTGGAGCTGGACGACCTCAAGGCGCTGCGGACCTGGGGCTCCAAGACCCCCGGCCACCCCGAGCACCGGCACACCAACGGCGTGGAGATCACCACCGGCCCGCTGGGCCAGGGCCTCGCCTCCGCCGTCGGCATGGCGATGGGCGCGCGCCGCGAGCGCGGCCTGTTCGACCCGGACGCCCCCGCCGGGGAGAGCCCGTTCGACCACCACATCTTCGTGATCGCCTCCGACGGCGACATCGAGGAGGGCGTCACGTCCGAGGCGTCGTCGCTGGCCGGCACCCAGAAGCTGGGCAACCTCACGGTCGTCTACGACGACAACAAGATCTCCATCGAGGACGACACCACGATCGCGCTGTCCGAGGACACCGCGAAGCGCTACGAGGCGTACGGCTGGCACGTGCAGGTCGTCGAGGGCGGCGAGAACGTCGTCGGCATCCTGCGGGCGCTGGAGAACGCCAAGGCGGAGACCGAGCGCCCGTCGTTCATCCTGCTGCGCACGGTCATCGGCTACCCGGCGCCCAACAAGCAGAACACCGGCGCGGCGCACGGCGCGGCCCTGGGCGCGGACGAGGTCGCCGAGGTCAAGCGCATCCTGGGCTTCGACCCGGAGCAGACCTTCGAGGTCGCCGACGAGGTGCTGGAGCACACCCGCGCGGTGATCAAGCGCGGCGAGGCCGCCAAGTCGGAGTGGCAGCGCTCGTTCGACGCGTGGGCCGAGGCGAACCCGGAGCGCAAGGCGCTGCTGGACCGCCTGGTCGCGGGCGAGCTGCCCGAGGGCTGGGCCGACGCGCTGCCGTCGTGGGACCCGGACCCGAAGGGCGTCGCGACCCGCAAGGCGTCCGGCGAGGTGCTGAACTCGCTGCGCGACGTGCTGCCGGAGCTGTGGGGCGGCTCGGCCGACCTCGCCGAGTCGAACAACACCACGATGAAGGGCGTCGACTCGTTCGGCCCGGAGTCGATCTCCACCAAGATGTGGAACGCCAACCCGTACGGCCGCACGCTGCACTTCGGCGTCCGCGAGCACGCCATGGGCTCGATCCTCAACGGCATCGCGCTGCACGGCCCGACCCGCCCGTACGGCGGCACGTTCCTGGTGTTCAGCGACTACATGCGGCCGGCGGTCCGGCTCGCCGCGCTGATGAAGTCCCCGGTGGTCTACGTGTGGACGCACGACTCCATCGGCCTCGGCGAGGACGGCCCGACGCACCAGCCGATCGAGCACCTGGCCGCGCTGCGCGCCATCCCGGGCCTGAGCGTGGTGCGCCCCGGCGACGCCAACGAGACCGCCGCGGCGTGGCGGGCGATCGTCTCCCAGCGCGGCATCGGCCCCATCGGCATCGCCCTGACCAGGCAGAACCTGCCGGTGCTGGAGGGCACCAAGGAGAAGGCGACCGAGGGCGTGGCGCGCGGCGGCTACGTGCTGGAGGGCGAGGGCGAGCCGGAGCTGATCCTCATCGCGACCGGCTCCGAGCTGCAGATCGCGGTCGAGGCCCGCAAGGTCCTCGAAACCGAGGGCGTGGCGGTCCGCGTGGTGTCCATGCCGAGCGTCGAGTGGTTCGACTCGCAGGACAAGGGCTACCAGGAGCAGGTGCTGCCGTCGTCGGTGAAGGCGCGCGTGGTGGTCGAGGCGGGCATCGCCCAGCCGTGGCACCGGTTCGCGGGCGACGCGGGCGAGATCGTCTCCATCGAGCACTTCGGCGCGTCGGCGGACTACCAGACGCTGTTCCGCGAGTTCGGGTTCACGACGGAGAACGTCGTCGCGGCGGCCCGCCGCTCGCTGGCCCGGACCAAGTAGAGACTCCAGGGAGTTGACGAGATGAGCACCAATCCGCTGGCCGCGCTCAGCGACGCGGGCGTGTCGATCTGGCTGGACGACCTGTCCCGAGAGCGGCTGAACACCGGCAACCTGGCCGGGCTGATCGCAGACCACCACGTGGTCGGCGTGACCACGAACCCGACGATCTTCGCCACGGCCCTGTCCAACGGCTCGGTCTACGACGAGCAGGTCCGCGAGCTGGCCGCGCGCGGCGCGGACACCGACGCCGCCGTGCGGGAGATCACCACCACGGACGTGCGCAACGCGTGCGACCTGTTCCGCGACCTCTACACCGCCACCGACGGCGTGGACGGCCGCGTGTCGATCGAGGTGGACCCGCGGCTGGCCAACGACACCGAGGCCACCGTGGCCGAGGCGCTGGACCTGGCCAAGGCCGTGGACCGGCCGAACCTGCTGGTGAAGATCCCGGCCACGCTGGAGGGCCTGCCCGCGATCACCCGCGTGCTCGCCGAGGGCGTCAGCGTGAACGTGACGCTGATCTTCTCCGTCGAGCGCTACCGCCAGGTGATGGAGGCGTTCCTCGCGGGCCTGGAGCAGGCCAAGGCGAACGGCCACGACCTGCGCGGCATCCACTCCGTGGCGTCGTTCTTCGTGTCCCGGGTGGACACCGAGATCGACAAGCGGCTGGACGCGCTGGGCACCCCGGCGGCGGCCGGGCTGCGCGGCGAGGCGGCCATCGCGAACGCGGTGCTGGCCTACGCGGCGTTCCAGGAGACGTTCCAGGGCCCCCGCTGGGAGGCGCTCGCCGCCGACGGCGCCCGCGCGCAGCGCCCGCTGTGGGCGTCCACCGGCGTGAAGGACCCGCAGTACTCCGACACCCGGTACGTGGACCAGCTCGTGGTGGCCGACACGGTCAACACGATGCCGGAGAAGACCCTGCACGCGGTCGCCGATCACGGCAAGATCGAGGGCGACACGGTGACCGGGCGCGCGGCGCGGGCGCAGGAGGTCTTCGACGGGCTGGTCGAGGTCGGCATCGACCTCGACGACGTGTTCGTCACGCTGGAGACCGAGGGCGTCGACAAGTTCAAGAAGTCGTGGGCCGAACTGCTCGACACGGTGACCGGACAGCTGACCCAGGCCAAGGGCTGAGGACGAGGACGAGGACGCACAAGATGACCGAGGTGATCTCCGTGGAGATCGTCCGCACGCCGAACCAGGAGCAGGTCGAGACCGTCGTCGGCGACCTGGTCCGCGATTCGGCGCCGAGCAGGCTCACGGCAGGCGACGCGACCCTGTGGGGCGCGGAGGCGGAGCCGGAGGCGTCGATCCGCCTGGCGTGGACGACGTTGCACGAGACGTCCCGCCCGCTGGTCGCGGAGATCACCGCGCTGCGCGACGAGCTGCTCGCCGAAGGCGTGGACCGGGTGGTCCTCGCCGGCATGGGCGGCTCGTCGCTCGCGCCCGAGGTGATCACGGGCACCGCCGGCGTGCCGCTGGTGGTGCTCGACACGACCGACCCCGGCCAGGTGGCCGAGGCCCTGTCGGGCGACCTGCGGCGCACGGTCGTGGTGGTGTCGTCCAAGTCGGGCGGCACCGTCGAGACCGACAGCCACCGGCGGATCTTCGAGGCCGCGTTCGCCGCCGCGGACATCGACGCGGCGTCCCGGATCGTCGTGGTGACCGACCCCGGCTCGCCGCTGGAGCAGGCGTCGCGCGAGGCGGGCTACCGCAAGGTGTTCCTCGCCGACCCGCACGTGGGCGGCCGCTACTCGGCGCTGACCGCGTTCGGCCTGGTCCCCTCCGGCCTGGCCGGGGCGGACATCGGCAAGCTGCTGGACGAGGCGGCCGCGGCCGCGCCGCTGGTGTCGGCCGACTCGCCGGACAACCCGGCGGTGGTGCTGGCCGCGACGTTCGCCGTGGCGCACGCGCACGGCGCGGAGAAGGTCGTGCTCGCCGACACCGGCTCCGGCATCGTGGGCTTCGGCGACTGGGCGGAGCAGCTCATCGCCGAGTCGACCGGCAAGAACGGCACCGGCCTGCTGCCCGTCGTGGTCGAGGACGCGGGCGCGCCCGGTTTCGTGGACGCGGGCTCCGACGCCACGACCGTCGCGATCGGACCGGCCACCGGCTCGTCCACGCTCGCGGTCGAGGGCTCGCTCGGCGCGCAGTTCCTGGTGTGGGAGTACGCGACCGCGCTCGTGGGCCGCGTGCTGGAGATCAACCCGTTCGACCAGCCCGACGTCGAGGCGGCGAAGAAGGCGGCCCGGTCCCTGTTGGACTCCCCCGCCGCGTCGTCGGCCGAACCGGCCTTCGTGGACGGTCCGGTCGAGGTCCACCCGAGCGAGGGCTGGCTGCCGGCGGACGTGAAGACGGTCGCCGAGGCGCTGCGCGCGCTGGTGGCCGCCGCGCCCGAGCACGGCTACCTGTCCGTGCAGGCGTACCTGGACCGGATCGACGACGCGTCGTTCGCCCTCGTCCGCCCGGAGTTGGCCCGCCGTTCACACCTGCAGACCACGTTCGGGTGGGGACCGCGGTTCCTGCACTCGACCGGCCAGTACCACAAGGGCGGCCACCAGAACGGCGTGTTCCTGCAGCTGACCGGGGCGTCCGGGACGGGCTTGGAGGTGCCGGGCCGGCCCTACGACCTCGGCACGTTGCAGTTGGCCCAGGCGCTGGGCGACGGCCAGGTGCTCGCCGAGCGCGGCCGCCCGGTGCTGCGGCTGCACCTGACCGACCGCGTCGCCGGGCTCGCGCAGCTCGTCGAGGCAATCCAGGAGGACGGTTCGTGATCGGACTCACGAGGTCACAATCCAGCACGGCGGTGTGCGCGCACCCGGCCGACGAGCGGGGCCAGGAGGTCCGATGAGCGCTCCCACCAGGCGCAACCCGCTGCGCGACCCCCGCGACAAGCGGCTGCCCCGCATCGCCGGGCCGTCCGGCCTGGTGATCTTCGGCGTGACCGGCGACCTGTCGCGCAAGAAGCTCATGCCCGCCATCTACGACCTGGCCAACCGCGGCCTGCTGCCGCCGGGCTTCGCGCTCGTCGGCTTCGCCCGCCGCGACTGGGCCGACCAGGACTTCATGCAGGTCGTGCACGACGCGGTGAAGGAGCACGCGCGCACGCCGTTCCGGCAGGCCGTGTGGGACCAGCTCGCCGAGGGCATCCGGTTCGTGCAGGGCACGTTCGACGACGACAGCGCGTTCGACGCGCTCGCCGCGACCCTGTCCGACCTGGACCGCGACCGCGGCACGGGCGGCAACCACGCGTTCTACCTGTCGGTGCCGCCCAGCGCGTTCACCACCGTGGTCAACCAGCTCAAGCGCGCCGGCCTGGCCACCCCGCCCACCGACAAGCCCGACCAGTGGCGGCGGGTGGTCATCGAGAAGCCGTTCGGCCACGACCTGACCAGCGCCAAGCAGCTCAACAAGACGGTGAACGACGTCTTCCCCGAGGAGTCGGTGTTCCGCATCGACCACTACCTCGGCAAGGAGACGGTGCAGAACATCCTGGCGCTGCGCTTCGCGAACCAGCTCTACGAGCCCATCTGGAACGCCAACTACGTCGACCACGTGCAGATCACCATGGCCGAGGACATCGGCCTGGGCGGTCGCGCGGGCTACTACGACGGCATCGGCGCGGCCCGCGACGTGATCCAGAACCACCTGCTCCAGCTGCTCGCGCTGACCGCGATGGAGGAGCCGGTGTCGTTCCGGCCGAGCGACCTGCGCGCGGAGAAGGTCAAGGTGCTCTCCGCGACCAAGGCGATCGGGCCGTTCGACGAGACCACCGCCCGCGGCCAGTACACCGGCGGCTGGCAGGGCGGCCAGAAGGTGCCCGGCCTGCTGGAGGAGGGCGGCTTCGCCAAGGACTCGGTCACCGAGACCTACGCGGCCATCACGTGCGAGGTGAACACCCGGCGGTGGGCGGGCGTGCCGTTCTACCTGCGCACCGGCAAGCGCCTGGGCCGCCGCGTCACCGAGGTGGCCGTGGTGTTCAAGCGCGCGCCGCACCTGCCGTTCGACGACACCGCCACCGAGGAGCTGGGGCAGAACGCCCTGGTCGTGCGGGTGCAGCCGGACGAGGGCGTGACCATGCGGTTCGGGTCCAAGGTGCCGGGCAACTCGATGGAGGTCCGGGACGTCACGATGGACTTCGGCTACGGCCACGCGTTCACCGAGTCGTCCCCCGAGGCCTACGAGCGGCTGCTGCTGGACGTGCTGCTCGGCGAGCCGTCGCTGTTCCCGAAGAACGACGAGGTGGAGCTGTCCTGGCAGATCCTCGACCCGGTCCTGAGGCACTGGGCCGCCACCGGCGCGCCCGAGAAGTACAAGGCAGGCACCTGGGGACCGGCGTCGGCGGACGAGATGCTGGCCCGCACCGGCAGGCACTGGAGGCGTCCGTGATCATCGACCTGCCCTCGACCACCACGTCGCAGGTCAACAGCAAGCTCGTGCAGCTGCGCGAGGAGGGCGGCGCGGTCACCCTCGGCCGGGTGCTGACCCTGGTCATCGTCACCGACGACGGCACCAAGACCGAGGACGCGGTGGACGCGGCCAACGACGCCAGCCGCGAGCACCCGTGCCGGGTGATCGTGGTGGCGCGCGGCGCGCGCAAGGCCGCGCCCCGGCTCGACGCGCAGATCCGCGTCGGCGGCGACGCGGGCGCGTCCGAGGTCATCGTGCTGCGCCTGTACGGCGAGCTGGCCAACGAGGGCGCTTCGTGCGTCGTGCCGCTGCTGCTGCCGGACACCCCGGTGGTGGCGTGGTGGCCGAACGAGGCGCCCGCCGTGCCCGCGGAGGACCCGATCGGGCAGCTCGCGCAGCGGCGGATCACCGACGCGGCGGCGGAGAAGAACCCGATCCGGGCGCTGGAGCAGCGCCGGACCGGCTACACGCCGGGCGACACGGACCTGGCGTGGACGCGGTTGACGCTGTGGCGGGCGATGCTCGCGTCGGCGTTCGACCTGCCGCCGCACGAGAAGGTCACCGAGGCCGAGGTGAGCGGGGAGAGCGACTCGCCGTCGACCGACCTGCTGGCCGCGTGGCTCGCCGGGTGCCTGAAGGTGCCGGTGAAGCGGGTCAAGGCCGCGCGCGGCGAGGGCATCGTGGACGTGCGGCTGGAGCGCCGGTCCGGTGTGGTGGAGCTGTCGCGCCCGGACGGGAAGGTCGGCACGCTGACCCAGCCCGGCCAGCCGGAGCGCCGGGTCGCGCTGCAGCGCCGCCAGGTGCGGGACTGCCTGGCCGAGGAGCTGCGCCGGCTCGACCCGGACGAGGTGTACGAGGCGGCGTTGCGGTCGCTGGGCAAGGTCGTGCGCGGTCGGACCGCGCCGAAGGCTGCCGCGGCGCGCAAGCCCGCACGGGCCGCGTCCGGCGCGGCGAAGGCGAAGGCCGACGGCGGTCGGGCCGACGGCGCGGTGGCCGTGAAGGCGGACGCCAAGCCGGCCACCGGGGCGGCCGCGGACGGCCGGGTGGACGAGAAGCCCGCGAAAGCGGCCGTGAAGGGCGCGGCCAAGGCGTCCTCGGGGTCCAAGGCGTCCGGCTCCTCGGGGTCCTCGGGGTCCTCGGGCAAGTCGTCGGCCAAGGCGTCGACGAAGGCCGCCCCGAAGGCGTCGACCAGGGCGAAGGCGGGTTCGTGAGCCGTCCGGAGGTGGTGGTGCACCGGGACGGCGGGCTGCTGGCCGCCGCCACGGCCGCCCGCCTGGTCACCGCGCTGGTCGACGCGCAGGCCGCGCGCGGGTGGGCGTCGCTGGTGCTGACCGGCGGCCGGACCGGCGCCGCGGTGCTGGAGCACCTGCGCGCCACGCCCGCGCGGGACGCGGTGGACTGGGAGCGGATCGACCTGTACTGGGGCGACGAGCGGTTCCTGCCCGCCGGGCACCCGGACCGCAACGAGACCCAGGCGCGGGAGGCATTGCTGGACCACGTGCCGGTGCCGGCGTCCCGCGTGCACGTCGTGGAGCCGTCCGACGGGCGGTTCGGCGACGACCCGGAGGCCGCCGCCGAGGCGTACGCCGAGGTGCTCGCCGCCGCCGCGCGCCCGGAGGACGGCGGCGCCGTGCCGACGTTCGACGTGTGCCTGCTCGGTGTCGGCGAGGAGGGGCACGTGGCGTCGGTCTTCCCCGAGTCGCCGGCCGTGCGCGAGCAGGACCGCGGCGTCGTCGCCGTGCGCGACTGCCCGAAGCCGCCGCCGACCCGGGTGAGCCTCACCCTGCCCGCGATCCGCGCCGCGCGGGAGGTGTGGCTGATGACGACCGGCGCCGCGAAGGCCGAAGCCGTCGCCCTGGGCCTGTCCGGCGCCGCCGAAGCCCAGCTGCCCGCCGCCGGCGCGCGTGGCCGGCAGCGCACCCTGTGGCTGCTCGACTCGGCCGCCGCCGCGCGGGTGCCGGACGCGCCCCGCGCCTGAACCGTTCCCGACCGCTGCCGCCGTCGCCCCGCCGGGCGCGGCGGCAGCCGTGTCCCGGCGTGATGTCGCGCACTCGCGGCCCGATTCCCCCCACGTTGTCCGCTGAGCGGACGTTCGCGCTCGCAATTTTGTGCGGCGCGGGACGTCCCGATCGGGTAATCACAGCATCTCGAAGGGTGATCGGGTCGAGCGAGCACGTCGGGGGCGGGAAGGCGGGTCATGCCAAGCGCGATGACAGCGCAGTACGGTGAGGACCGGCGGGTAGCTGACACAGGAGGTCGAACCCTGGCCGGCAACGCTGTCCAAGGGCTGCCGAGCGGTCGGGTCAACGGCGTTCCGACCGAACGGGTGCGGCGTGCTGCCTTCCTGGGCCGGCTCCGGGGCGTGCTGGAGCGGTTGCCGGTGCGGCACCGGCAGTGGGCGTTCGACACGGCGGCGGTCGGCATCGCCGCGCTCGACGTGTGGCTGCGGGTCGTGCCCGAGGCGGAGCGGTACAACTACGTGCTGTCGGCGATCTCCGTGGCCGCCGTGGCGTTCCGCCGCCGCTTCCCGTTCCTGGTGGTGCTGATCACCGTGCCGGGGTTCCTGGCGGGGTGGGCGCAGTTGGCGGCCATGATCGCGCTCGGCACGCTCGCGAGGCAGAGGCTGGGGTCGACGCAGACCTACGTCGGGGCCGGCCTGGTCTGGCTGAGCCGGTTCTTCCCGTGGCCGCCGGAGGAGTTCCTGGCGACGGACTGGAAGACGCACGTGCACAACGCGATCTACGGGTGCATCGTCGCCGGGATGCCGATCGCCATCGGGTTGTTGGCGCACGCGCGGGAGGAGTTGTCGGCGCGGATCGGCGAGCTGGCGGCGAGCCGGGAGCGGGAGCGGCTGCTGCACGCGCACGCCGTGCGGGCCGACGAGCGGGCCAGGCTGGCGCGGGAGATGCACGACGTCGTGTCGCACCAGGTGAGCCTGATCGCGATGCAGGCGGGGGCCCTCCGCGTCGCGGCGGCCGACCCGGACGCGCGGCAGGTGGCCGGGACGATCCGGATGCTGAGCACGAGGACGTTGGACGAGCTGCGGCAGCTGGTGAGCGTGCTGCGGACGACCAGCGGCGACGACTCGCCCCAGCCGCGGATCGAGGACCTGCCGCAACTCGTCGGCAGCGCGGGCGTGCCGGCGACGCTGACCGTGCGCGGGGCGGTGGACGATCTGCCCGCCCCGGTGTCCGGTGCGGTGTACCGGACGGTGCAGGAGGCGTTGACGAACGTGCGGAAGCACGCTTGGGGTGCGGCGACGTCGGTGCTGGTGGTGGCCGATGCCGATGAGCTGCTGGTGGAGGTGCGCAACGAGGCCCCGGAGGGACCGGTGGCCGGGGGGACGTTGCCCAGCGGTGGTCACGGGTTGGTGGGGTTGCGGGAGCGGGCGGCGTTGCTGGAGGGGGAACTGGAAGCGGGTCCGACGGACAGCGGCGGTTTCGTGGTCAAGGTGCGGTTTCCCCTGGTCAGGACGCTGGACACGTAGCCGGCCGAGTCGCCCGTCCGAGTGGTCTTGAGGGCGCTATCAAAAATAACGCCGTTTCCTCAGCCGCAAAACGTCGGTTGAAACAACGAGGACCGCCGACCAACCCCGCCCCTGCCCACTCCCACCCCGCGCTCCGCCCCCGCCCCTCCCGCTCCGCTCCCCCGCCCGCTCCGCTCCCCGCCCCCTCCCGCTGCACTCCCCCGTCCCGCTCGACCCCACACCCCGCCACCACACCGGCCCCCACCCGACCCTCCGCCCCGAACACCACACCAACCCACGGCCCCGGCTTCCCGGCCGCCGCCAACCCACTGCCCGGCTTCCCGGCAGCCGCCTCACCGCCCCCGCCTCACCGCCCCCAACCGCCACCGCCCGCCCAACGGCCGGTGCACGCCCGGCCCACACCCCGATTCCGCCGCCTCCGATCCGCTCCCCCACGCCGCGCTACGGCAACGCCGCGCCCGCCTTCGGCGGCACCGTCACCGGACACCGCCGGGCACGGGCCGGATGATGCGCTGCGTGCTCTCGGGATCCACGGGCGGCTCGGCGGGTGGCAGGCCGTCGTCGTCCGGGTGCGGGGTCAGGTAGCCGAGCAGGAACGCCGCGGCCGCCGCGACGACGATGAACGCGATCTCGATGGCCGGCGACGGGGCGACGACCCGCAGCACGGACAGCGAGATGACCGCGACGAGCCCGGTGCCGACGCCGGCCGGCAGGAAGCGCATCGCCCGCTGCCACCGGCGCGCGGGCAGGCGGCGGCGCGCGAGGGCGATCAGCGCGCCCGTCCACGCCGACACCGTCAGCCCGAATGCGGCGAGCCCGAACAGTCCATACACCGACCACAGCGACCCGCGCACGTCGCCGGTGACGCCGATCGAGGCGATCACGTCGCGGTTGGTGTCGAGCACCTCCACCTCGGTCGGGAGCAGGCCGGTGGCCTGGCCGCCGAGCTGCCCCAGGTCGAGCACGAACCCGCGGGTGACGCTCTGCTTGGCCGGCACGTCGAACGGCACGACGGTGTCGTAGGAGAAGAACGTGAGCGCCAACGCCGTGCCGGACAGCCGGATCGCCTTGACGTGCCGCACGGTGTCCGTTCCGTTGTGGACGGTCACGGAGATGGTGGCGGCGCGCGACGGGTCGAGCAGCAGCTCGTCCTCACCGAGGGGTGTGCCGTCCACCGTGGCGTCGATGGTGACCGCCTCCCCGGTGGCGTGGGCGGGGGCGACGCCGAGGAAGATCCCGCACAGGAGCAGTAGACCGACGCTGCTCATAATGCGTCTCACAAGGGCACCTCATCGGTGGGTAGCGGGGATGGGTATGCGATCGGCAGGAACACTAGCTCTACTGGGTGCCCTGGCATACGGCGTGGCGGCGCTCGTGGCGGCGCCGGTGTCGGCGCAGCCGCAGGGCGTCGCGACCGCGAGCCCGGACTCCGGCGCGCCGGGGAGCACGTTCACCCTGAGCTGGTCGGGGGTGTACCTGGACCCGCGCTGCTCGAACGACGCGGTGCAGATCATCTGGGACGGCGGCCGGGTCATCGGCAACGGCAGGCACGCGGGTCGCGGCGCGGGGTCGGGCACGGCGACGGTTCCGGGGGACGCGGGGCTGGGCGCGCACCGGGTGACGGCACGCCCGGTGTGCGCGTCGACGTCGCAGCCGTCGGTCGGTTTCACGGTGACGCCGCGGCAGCCGACCACGACCACCACCGCGCCTCCGGTCACGACGACGACCGCGGCCCCGGTGACGACGACCCCTGCGGCGACGACCACGACCACCACCCCGTCGACCACCACCACCACGACCACGACGACCACCACGACGACGACCACGGGCAGTTCCGCGCCGGTCACGACGACGCAGCTGTTCGACGGTGACGGCGCGTTGACGTTGGACAAGGACAACATCCAGCCGGGTGACCCCCTGACGGCGACGGGCACGGGGTGCGATCCGGGTTCGTCGGTGCGGCTCAGCTCGTTGGGCGAGGACGTCGGCACGGCGAAAGCGGACCATTCGGGCACGTTCAGCACGCGGGTGGAGTTCACCGTGATCCAGCCGGGTCGGCACGTGATCCGGGCGGACTGCGGGGTGGTGCTGGTGGGCAGCGTGGACGTGGCGTTGACCAGCTCGACGGGTGGCACGACGTCCACGCTCGTGGCGCTGGTGTTCTTCGTGCTGGTGGGTGCGGTCGTGGTGCGACGCCAGTTCGCGGGCGTGTTCGGCAAGCGCACCTGAGAACCCGCATCCCGGCAAGCGCACCTGAGCACGCGCACCCGAGCACGCGCATCCCGGCAAGCGCATCCGGAAAGTGCACCTGAGCAGGCGCGTCCGGGAAAGGCGCGTCCGAGCAGGTGCGGGCACCTGGGCAGGTGCAGCAAGCACCCCACCGACCGCGGAGACGCGGACGGCCCCCTCGGCGGTTGCCGAGGGGGCCGTCCGGGCACTGCTCGCCGGAACCCGGCTAGGGCTCTTCGCGCTGCTTGCGCAGCTTGGTGAGCGCCTCCTCGAGGATCGCCTCACCGTCTGCGTCGGAGCGGCGCTCCTTCACGTACGCCAGGTGCGTCTTGTACGGCTCGTTGCGCGGCGGAGCAGGTGGCGCCTGCTCGTCACGCCCGGCCGGCAGACCGCACCGGGGGCAGTCCCAGTTCTCCGGGATCTCGGCTTCGACCGCGAACGACGGCCGAGACTCGTGCGCGTTCGCGCACCAGTACGACACCCGACGTCGGGGCGCGGACTCGCCGCGCTCCGATTCGCCCATCGGGCCTGCGCCGACGCGGGTACCGCGAATCGCGTTACCACCAGCCATCGACCCTCACACCCCCACCACGTGGTTTCCCTGTGTCAGCTGACCTTCATCAGCAGCCCGACGCCCACGATGGCGATCACCCAGACCGCGCCGACGAACAACGTCAGCCGGTCGAGGTTCTTCTCGACCACGCTGGAACCGGACAGGCTGGACTGCATGCCGCCGCCGAACAACGAGGACAGACCGCCGCCGCGCCCGCGGTGCAACAGCACGAGCAGGATGAGCAGCAGGCTGGAGACGATCAACAGGATCTGCAGGAACAGGATCATTTCTTCCTCGCTGTCAGGCAGGTGACGCCACAGAGTACCCGGTCGACTGCCGACCGTGGACCACCGCGGGTAAGGTGCGTGTCAATACATCAGGGTAGAGGTCCGCCCGCGGCGAGCGCGCACAGCTTCGCGAACTCGTCCGCGTCCAGGCTCGCTCCACCCACCAGAGCACCGTCGACGTCCTTCTGGGCGATCAGTTCGGCGATGTTGCCGGACTTGACCGAGCCGCCGTAAAGCACTCGAACGGCCGAAGCGACGTCCTCGCCGTACAGCTCGGCGAGCTTCACCCGGATGGCGGCGCACACCTCCTGCGCGTCGGCCGACGAAGCGACCTTGCCGGTGCCGATGGCCCACACCGGTTCGTACGCCACCACGACGTCGCGCACCTGGTCGGCGGTCAGGCCCTCCAGGCCGGCGACGAGCTGCGCGGTGCAGTGCTCGACGTGGCCGCCCGCCTCGCGGACGTCCACCTGCTCGCCGAGGCAGAAGATGGGCGTGATGCCGTGCTTGAGCGCCGCCTTGACCTTGCGGTTGACGGTGGCGTCGTCCTCGTGGTGGTACTCGCGCCGCTCGGAGTGGCCCACGGTGACGTAGGAGCAGCCGAGCTTGGCGAGCATCGGGCCGGACACGTCGCCGGTGTAGGCGCCGGAGTCGTGCGGCGAGAGGTCCTGCGCGCCGTACTTGAGCAGCAGCTTGTCGCCGTCGACGAGGGTCTGGATGGACCGGATGTCGACGAACGGCGGCAGCACCGCCACCTCGACCTTGGCGAAGTACTTCTCCGGCAGGGAGAAGGCGATCTTCTGCACCAGGGCGATGGCCTCGAGGTGGTTGAGGTTCATCTTCCAGTTGCCCGCGATGAGGGGCCGGCGCTGGGCCATCAGGCGGCACCCCCGCTCGGCAGGTCTTCGTCCAGCACGGACACGCCGGGCAGTTCCTTGCCCTCGAGGTATTCCAGGGACGCGCCGCCGCCGGTGGAGATGTGCGAGAACCCGTCCTCGGGGAGGCCGAGGGCGCGCACGGCCGCGGCCGAGTCGCCGCCGCCGACCACGGTGAACGCGTCGCTCTTGACGAGCGCCTCGGCCACCGCGCGGGTGCCGCCGGAGAACGCCTCGAACTCGAACACGCCCATGGGGCCGTTCCAGAACACGGTCCGCGCGTCGGCGAGCTTGCTCGCGAACAGCTCGCGCGTCTTCGGCCCGATGTCCAGGCCCTCCCGGTCGGCCGGGATGGCGTCGGTGGGCACGACCTCGTGCTCCGCGTCGGCCGCGAAGTCGACGGCGGCGAGCACGTCGACCGGGAGCACCAGCTCGACGCCGCGCTTCTCGGCCTCGGCGAGGAAGCCGGCGACCTGCTCCAGCTGGTCCTCCTGGAGCAGCGAGCGGCCGACCTCGTGGCCCTGGGCCTTGAGGAAGGTGTAGGCCATGCCGCCGCCGATGAGGAGGCGGTCGACCTTGGTGAGCAGGTTCGCGATGACGCCGAGCTTGTCGGAGACCTTCGCGCCGCCGAGGACGACGACGTAGGGGCGCTGGGTGTCGTCGGTGAGCTTGCGCAGCACCTCGACCTCGGCCAGCACGAGGCCGCCCGCGTAGTGCGGGAGCTTCCGGGCCACGTCGTAGACGGACGCCTGCTTGCGGTGCACGACGCCGAAGCCGTCGGAGACGAACGCGTCGGCCTTGGCGGCCAGCTCGTCGGCGAGGGCGGCGCGTTCGGCGTCGTCCTTGCTGGTCTCGCGGGCGTCGAAGCGGATGTTCTCCAGCAGCACGACGGTGCCGTCGCCGGCGGTCTCGGTGCCCAGCCGGACGTCCTGGCCGAGCAGCTCGCCGAGGCGCTTGGCGACGGGGGCGAGGGAGAACTTGGGGTCGGGCTCGCCCTTGGGGCGGCCCAGGTGGGCGGCGACCAGGACGCGGGCGCCCGCGTCCACGAGCGCCTTGATGGTGGGCACCGAGGCGCGGACGCGGCCGTCGTCGGTGATGCGGTCGCCGTCGAGGGGGACGTTCAGGTCGGCGCGCACGAGGACGCGCCGACCCGAGACTCCCTCGCCGAGGAGATCGTCGAGAGTCTTCACAGCGAGTGGTCCGCCTGTTCGGTCAGAGCTTGCTGGCGACGAGGTTGACCAGGTCGGCGAGGCGGTTGGAGTAGCCCCACTCGTTGTCGTACCAGCCGACGACCTTGACCTGGTTGCCGATGACCTTGGTCAGCGGCGCGTCGTAGATGCAGGACGCCGGGTCGGTGACGATGTCGGCCGACACGATCGGGTCGGTGCTGTAGCGCAGGTAGCCCTTGAGCGGGCCGTCGGCGGCGGCCTTGTAGGCGGCGTTGACCTCGTCCACGGTGACCTCGCGGCCGACGGTGACGGTGAGGTCGGTGGCCGAGCCGGTGGGCACGGGCACGCGGAGGGCGTAGCCGTCGAGCTTGCCCTTCAGCTCGGGCAGGACCAGGCCGATGGCCTTGGCGGCGCCGGTGCTGGTGGGCACGATGTTCAGCGCGGCGGCACGGGCGCGGCGCAGGTCCTTGTGCGGCGCGTCCTGGAGGTTCTGGTCCTGGGTGTAGGCGTGGATCGTGGTCATGAGACCGCGCTCGATGGTGAAGCTGTCGTGCAGCACCTTGGCCAGCGGGGCCAGGCAGTTGGTGGTGCACGAGGCGTTCGAGATGACGGTCTGCGAGCCGTCGTACTGGTCGTCGTTCGCGCCCAGCACCACGGTGAGGTCCTCGCCCTTGGCCGGGGCGGAGATGATGACCTTCTTGGCGCCGCCCTCGTCGACGTGCTTGCGGGCGGCGGCCGCGTCGGTGAAGAAGCCGGTCGACTCGACGACGACGTCGACGCCCAGGTCCTTCCAGGGCAGCTTGCCCGGGTCGCGCTCGGCCAGCGCCTTGATGACCTTGCCGTCGACCGCGATGCCCTCGTCGGTCACGGTCACCTCGCCGTCGAGGCGGCCGAGGATGGAGTCGTACTTGAGCAGGTGGGCCATGGTGTTGACGTCACCGAGGTCGTTGAAGGCGACGATCTCGATGTCGTGCCCGCTGGCCTGAACGGCGCGCCAGAAGTTGCGACCGATGCGGCCGAAACCATTGACACCTACGCGAACCGTCACGGTGAGTCTCCTCGGTACTCGACTGGCGTTGTCCGCCAGGGGCGTGCAGTCATGGGCTGACCAGGCAGCCGAGAGCCAGCCTAGCCTCCGGCTTGCGTGCCTGGTCACGTGGACCACCAGGATCTCTTTATCGAACAAGAAAATCCAGCTCGACCGGCTTGTTACCTCGCGGTAACACGGTGGCGGGGACTTCGGTACCCCGCGGTGCGGGTCCGCCGTGCCTCGGCGCGCGCCTTGCCCGTCCTCAGCCTAGGACGGTCGCCGGCCGGGCGCAGGGTGTGCGCAGCGTGACGGGGGCGGGTGCGCCGAGCGTTGAACTCGGGGGTCCTGAACGTAGGACTCACGCGACGCGACGTAGGACTCACGCGCGTTCTGGAGGGAGGACACGCGAGGTGGTTCG
The DNA here is from genome assembly GCF_053601135.1 of Actinosynnema sp. NPDC004786. NCBI lineage: Bacteria > Bacillati > Actinomycetota > Actinomycetes > Pseudonocardiales > Pseudonocardiaceae > Actinosynnema > Actinosynnema sp. NPDC004786. The sequence continues at coordinate 83,552 of NZ_JBSGBG010000034.1, forward strand.
TCACACTTGGGTGAAGTGGTGAACACTCCGTCACTCGGTCGGGTTACGCTGCGCGGCATTTTCCGAACTTCCCGTGGCGGTGATCTGTGGCTGTAGTGGCCGACGAACCCTCTCGCGTGGACGCACCACCCCGTCGGGAACGCACCGCCAGGGCGGACATCCAGGGCATGCGCGCGCTGGCCGTGGGCCTGGTCGTCTGCTACCACCTGCGGCCCGACTGGCTGCCCGGTGGTTTCGTCGGCGTGGACGTCTTCTTCGTGATCTCCGGGTTCCTGATCATCGGTGCGCTCACCGCGGAGGTGCGGCGCACCGGTCGGGTGCGGCTGCTCGACTTCTACGCGCGGCGGATCCGCCGGCTCCTGCCGGCCGCCACGGTCGTGCTGCTGGCGATCACGGTCGCGGTGTTCGCGCTGCTGCCGGCGTCGCGGTGGCCCGCCGTGCTGCGCGAGGTGGTGTTCTCGGCGGTCAACGCGCAGAACTGGCTGCTCGCCGTGCTGTCGAACGACTACGGGCACGCCACCGTCGGCGCGTCGCCGGTGCAGCACTTCTGGTCGCTGGCCGTGGAGGAGCAGTTCTACCTGGTCATCCCGCTGGTGCTGCTGGTCGCGGCCGGGTCGGCGGCACGGCGCGGCGCGGGCCCGGTGCGCTGGGCGGTGGTCGCGGTCGCCGCGGTCACGGTCGCGTCGTTCGCGTTCTCGGTCTGGTACACCCCGGTCGACCCCGGCGCGGCGTACTTCATCACGCCGACCCGGATGTGGCAGCTGGGCGTGGGCGGCCTGGCCGCGATGGTGCTGCCCCGGCTGCGGCCGGGCCGGGGCGCGCGGCTGCTGCTCGGGTGGGGCGGCCTGGCCGTGATCCTGGCGAGCGCGGTGCGGCTCGGCACCGACCTGCCGTTCCCCGGCTGGCTCGCGGCGCTGCCGACGCTCGGCGCGGTCGCCGTGCTGGTCGCCCGGGACGAGTCGGTGGCCCGCGTGCTGGGCGTGCGCCCGCTGACCTACGTCGGCGACATCTCCTACAGCCTGTACCTGTGGCACTGGCCCGTGATCGTGTTCCTGCTGGAGCTGACCGCGCGGCAGGCGCTGACGCTGCGCCAGGTCGCGGTGGCCGCCGTGCTGAGCCTGGTGCTGGCGGCGCTGTCCAAGCACTTCGTCGAGGACCCGTTCCGGCGGGAGCGGGAGCGCCGCCGCCGGCGCGCGACGTACGGGCTGGGCGCGGCCATGGTCGCGGTGACGGTGGCGGTCGCCGGGGGCGGCTGGGCGTCGGCCGAGTCGACGCTGGCCGCGCTGCGCGGCCAGTCGGTCATCGACGCCGACCACCCCGGCGCGCTCGCGCTCGACCGGGACGACCCCCGCCCGGCGCCGTCCGGGGTCTCGCTCGTGCCCGCGCCCGCCGTGGCGGAGGAGGACTGGCCGCGCAACGAGTGCGCCACCCGCGACTTCGGCGACGGGGTCACGTCGTGCGAGTTCGGCGCGGCCGACGCGACGAAGACCGCGGTCATCGTGGGCGACTCGCACGCCTTCCAGTTCAGCACCGCCCTGGCCGAGTTCACCCGGCGCGAGGGCGGGGACCGGTGGCGGGTGCACGTCATGGTGCGCAACGGCTGCCCGTTCTCGTCGGTGCCCCCGACCGAGTCGGGGACGCCGTTGACCGTCTGCTCCGACGAGAACCTGAAGAAGCTCGACCACATCCGCGCGATGAAGCCGGACCTGGTGGTCGCGGCGGCCATGTCGCCGGAGTCCTACCTCCAGGACCTCAAGTGGACGTGGGACCCGAAGGCCATGGTCGAGGGCTACCGGACGGTGCTGAGCGCGCTGTCGGACGCGGACATCCCGGTCGCGGTGATCCGCGAGCTGCCCCGGCCCGCGATGCTGGTCGGGCCCTGCCTGGAGCGCAACCCCGACGAGCCCGGCCGGTGCGACACGCCCCGCGACGAGGCCATCGGGTCGGCCTCGGACCCGCTGGCCGAGGCCGCGACCGGGTTGCGGGGCGTGCGGGTGGTCGACCTGACCGACTCGATCTGCCGGTCCGACGTGTGCCCCGGCGTGGTCGGCAACGTCGTCGTCTACCGCAACAACCACCTGACCGACACCTACGTCCGGTCGATGGTCGCCCCGTTCGTGACCGCCCTGGGCCTGCGCTAGCGGCGCCGGCCGCCGGGCGGGTCCGGGGTCACACCTCGGCGTCGAGCATGTCCGCGGTCACGGCGGACTCGGTGTCGGGCATGCCCAGCTCCTTGGCCCGCTTGTCGGCCATCGCCAGCAGGCGGCGGATGCGGCCCGCGACGGCGTCCTTCGTCATCTGCGGTTCGGAGAGCTGGCCCAGCTCCTCCAGCGACGCCTGCCGGTGCGCGAGCCGCAGCGCGCCGGCCGCGGCCAGGTGGTCGGGCGCCTCGGGGCCGAGGATCTCCAGGGCGCGCTGCACCCGCGCCGCCGCGGCCACCGCGGCGCGGGCCGAGCGGCGGAGGTTCGCGTCGTCGAAGTTCGCCAGCCGGTTCGCCGTCGCCCGCACCTCGCGGCGCATCCGGCGCTCCTCCCAGGCCAGCACGCTGTCGTGCGCGCCGAGCCTGGTCAGCATCGCGCCGATCGCGTCGCCGTCCCTGATCACCACGCGCTCCGCGCCGCGCACCTCGCGCGACTTCGAGCCGATGCCCATCCGCCGGGCCGCGCCGACCAGCGCCAACGCCGCCTCGGGGCCGGGGCAGGTCACCTCCATGGACGACGACCGGCCCGGTTCGGTCAGCGAGCCGTGCGCCAGGAACGCGCCGCGCCACGCCGCCTCGGCGTCGCACACCCCGCCGGACACGACCGGCGCGGGCAGGCCGCGCACCGGGCGTCCGCGCGGGTCGAGCAGGCCCGTCTGCCGGGCCAGCCCCTCGCCGTCCTTGACCACGCGCACCACGAACCGGGTGCCCTTGCGCAGGCCGCTGGAGGTGATGGTGAACACGTCGGACTGGTGCCCGTACAGCTCGTGGATCTCCCGGCGCAGCCGCCGCGCCGTGGAGCCCAGGTCCAGCTCCGCCTCGACGACCACGCGGCCGCCGACGATGTGCAGGCCGCCCGCGAACCGCAGCAGGGACGCGACCTCCGCGCGGCGGCAGCAGGTCTTGGCGACGGCCAGCCTGCTCAGCTCGTCCTTCACCGCCGACGTCATCGCCACGGCGCCTCGCCTCCCCTGCTCGTCCGGTCTTCCTGGAGGGTTGTACTCGACGCCCCGCCGGTCCCGTCACCAGGGCCGGCCAACGCGCGCGTGATGCCCAGCGCCAGCGCCGCCGGGTCGTGGCGGTCCGGCGCGCCCGCCACCGCGATGGGCGCGAGGTGCGCGGTGGCCCCGAGAGCTGCGGCGGCCCGGCGCAGCCGGTCCGGGACGGGCACCGCGTCGACGTCCGCGATCACCGCGTCCACGCGCAAACGCGGCGCGTGCTCGCACAGCACGTCCAGGTGCAGCTCCGGTGAGAAGCCGTCGGTTTCGCCCGGTTGGGGGACGAGGTTGAGCACCACGACCTTGCGCGCCGAGGTGCGCACCAGCGCGTCGTGCAGCTCCGGCACGAGCAGGTGCGGCAGCACGCTGGTGAACCACGACCCGGGCCCGAGCAGCACGACGTCGGCGGACAGCACCGCCTCGACCGCCTGGGCGCAGCCGCGCGGCGCCTCCCCCGGGCCGCCGGGCCCGTACAGGCGGATCCGCTGCACCCGGCCCGGCGTGGTGGCGATCGCCACCTGGCCGCGGATGCGGCGCACCACGTCGGCGTCGTCGTCCAGCCCGGTCACGTCGGCCTCGATCGACAGCGGCTCCGGGCACATCGGCAGCACCCGGCCGCGCACGCCGAGCAGCCGGCCCGCCTCCTCCAGCACCGCGACCGGGTCGCCGAGCTGTTCCAGCAGCCCGGCCAGCACGAGGTTGCCCACCGCGTGCCCGGCGAGCGCGCCCGTGCCGCCGAACCGGTGCTGGAACAGCGTCGACCACATCGCGCTGGACGGGTCGTCGCCCGCCAGCGCCACCATCGCCTTGCGCAGGTCGCCGGGCGGCAGCAGGCCCAGCTCGCGGCGCAGCCGCCCCGAGGAGCCGCCGTCGTCGGCGACCGTCACCACCGCCGTGACGTCGTCGGTCAGCCGCCGCAGGGCGGTGAGGGTGGCGTGCAGCCCGTGCCCGCCGCCCAGCGCTACCGCTCTCAGGCTCACTCGCGTCCCAGGTCCCGGTGCACGACCTTGACGGCCATGCCGTCCTCGCTGGCCAGCCGGCCCGCCAGCTCCTCGGAGATGGCGACGCTGCGGTGCTTGCCGCCGGTGCAGCCCACCGCGAGCGTCAGGTACCGCTTGCCCTCGCGCCGGTAGCCGGCGCCGATGAGCCGCAGCAGCTCGTGGTAGCGGTCGAGGAACTCGTCCGCGCCCTCCTGGGTGAGCACGTAGTTGCGCACGTCGCCGTCCAGGCCGGTCTGCTCGCGCAGCTCCGGGATCCAGAACGGGTTGGGCAGGAACCGCACGTCCATGACCAGGTCGGCGTCCATCGGCAGGCCGTACTTGTAGCCGAACGACAGCACCGTGACCCGGGTCCGGGTCGCCGACTCGGTGCCGAACGTGTCCTCGATCTTGGCCCGGAGCTGGTGCACCGACAGCGCCGAGGTGTCCAGCACCAGGTCGGCTTCCTCGCGCAGCGGGGTGAGCAGCATCCGCTCGGCCTCGATGCCGTCGGCGAGCCGGCCGTCCGCCTGGAGCGGGTGACCCCGTCGCACCGACTCGAACCGGCGGATCAGCACGTCGTCGGTGGCCTCCAGGAACAGCACCTTCGGCTTGTAGCCGCGCGCGTCCAGGTCCTTGATCACCGAGGCCAGGTCCTCGGTGAACGCGCGGCTGCGCACGTCCATCACCACGGCGACCCGGGTGATGGCGCCCCTGGCCTGCGCGCCCAGCTCCACCATGGTCGCGATCAGCTCGGGCGGCAGGTTGTCCACCACGAACCACCCGAGGTCCTCCAGGCACTTCGCGGCCGTGCTGCGGCCCGCTCCCGACAGGCCGGTCACCACCGCGACTTCGATGCCGGACTTCTCGCCGGCCGGTGCGCTCACTTGTACTCCCGTCGGTGTTCGACCACCGGCCCTGCCGCCGGTGGCCCGATCTTCGACTCCGCCGGCGGCGGCCCGGCGCGGTCCGCGCCCAGCGTCGCGCGCACGGCCTCCGCGGTGCGCCGGCCCACCCCCGGCACGCCGCTGATCTCCTCGACGCTCGCCTCGCGCAGCTTCTTCAGTGAGCCGAAGTGCTTCAGCAGCGCGGCCTTGCGCGTCTGCCCCAGGCCGGGCACGTCGTCCAGCGCGGACGTCGTCATCCGCTTGGACCGCTTCTGCCGGTGGTAGGCGATGGCGAACCGGTGCGCCTCGTCGCGCACGCGTTGCAGCAGGTAGAGGGCCTCGCTGGTGCGGGGCAGGATCACCGGGTCGGGCTCGCCGGGCACCCAGACCTCCTCCAACCGCTTCGCCAGGCCGACCACCGCGACGTCGGTGATGCCGAGTTCCGCCAAGACGTCGGAGGCTACCTGCGCCTGCGCCGCGCCGCCGTCCACGACCAGCAGGTTCGGCGCGTAGGCGAACTTGCGCGGCCGGCCGGTCTCCGGGTCGATGCCGGGGGTCGGGCCGCCGTCGTCCTTGTTGTCCCGCAGGTACGCCTGGAACCGGCGGCGGACCACCTCCGCGATCGAGCCGACGTCGCCCTGCTCGGCGCCCTCGCGCACGGCGAACCGCCGGTACTCGGACTTGCGCGCCAGGCCGTCCTCGAACACCACCAGCGACGCCACCACGTCCGTGCCCTGCACGTGGCTGATGTCGGTGCACTCGATGCGCAGCGGCGCGGTGTCGAGCCCCAGCGCCTCCTGCAGCTCCTGCAACGCGGCCGACCGGGCCGTCAGGTCACCCGCGCGGCGCAGCTTGTGCTGCTGGAACGCCTCCTTGGCGTTGCGCTCCACGGTCTCCATGAGGGCCCGCTTGTCGCCGCGCTGCGGCACCCGCAGCACGACCTTGCCGCCGCGCAGGCCCGACAGCCACTTCTCGACCGCCTCGGCGTCGTCGGGCAGCTCCGGCACCAGCACCTCGCGCGGCACCGGCGCCGACTCCACGCCGCTGACCCGCGCCGACTCGACCTGCTCGCCGTAGAACTGGGTGACGAACTGGTCCACCAGGCCGGTCACGCCGATCTCGTCCACCTTGTCGACCACCCAGCCGCGCTGGCCGCGCACCCGGCCGCCGCGCACGTGGAAGACCTGGACCGACACCTCCAGCTCGTCCTGCGCGAACGCGACCACGTCGGCATCCGTGCCGTCGCCGAGCACCACGGCCTGCTTCTCCAGGGCGCGCTTGAGGGCGGCCTGGTCGTCGCGCAGGCGGGCAGCCTTCTCGAACTCCAGCTCCTCGGCGGCGGCGGTCATCTCGCGTTCCAGCCGGCGCACCATCGAGTCGGTCCTGCCGGCCAGGAAGTCGCAGAAGTCCTCGACGATGGCGCGGTGCTCGTCCGCGCTGACCCGGCCGACGCACGGCGCGGAGCACTTGTCGATGTAGCCGAGCAGGCACGGCCTGCCGATCTGGCCGTGCCGCTTGAACACGCCGGCCGAGCAGGTGCGGGCCGGGAAGACGCGCAGGAGCAGGTCCAGCGTCTCCCGGATCGCCCACGCGTGCGCGTACGGGCCGAAGTAGCGCACGCCCTTGCGGCGCGGGCCGCGGTAGACGTGCAGCCGCGGGAACTCCTCGTTCATCGTCACGGCGAGGACCGGGTAGGACTTGTCGTCGCGGTAGCGGACGTTGAACCGCGGGTCGAACTCCTTGATCCAGTTGTACTCGAGCTGGAGGGCCTCCACCTCGGTGCCGACCACGGTCCACTCGACGCTCGCGGCCGTGGTCACCATCTGCCGGGTGCGCGGGTGCAGGCCGGCGATGTCGGCGAAGTACGAGTTCAGGCGCTGCCGCAGGCTCTTGGCCTTGCCGACGTACACCACCCGGCCCGCGGCGTCGCGGAACTTGTACACGCCGGGTGCTTCGGGGATGGTGCCTGTCGCGGGGCGATAGGTCGACGGATCGGCCACACGCAAAGGGTACGTGGAGGGACCGACAAGCCGGCCGAGACCGACCCCGCGCCGGGTCGGCCCGATCTGCTAGCGGCGGCCCGCCCGGTCGGGCAGCCGGGTCGGGCAGCTCGGTCAGGCGGCCCCGTCTGCCACTGGCGGCCCCGCCCGGGGTCAGGCGGCCGGGTCTGCCCGCGGCGGCCACGGCCGGGGGCGGCCCCGTCAGACGGCCGGACCTGCCGGCGGCGGCCCCGCCCGGTCGGGCGGCCGGATCGGGCAGTGGCCCCGGCCGGGGGCGGCCCGGCCGGGCGGCCCCGTCAGGCCGGCACGACCTGGCCGGCCTCGACCTTCACCGGCACCTCCGTCAGGCCCCGGGTGGCCGGTCCCTTGGTGACGGCGCCGTCGGCGGCGTTGAACGTGCTGCCGTGGTTCGGGCAGGTGATCACGCCGTTCTCCGGCGGCGAGACGGCCGTCCCCTGGTGGGGGCACGTGGCGTCGTACGCCTTGACGGTGTCGCCGGTGCGGACCAGCACGAGCGGCTTGCTGTCGGCCGGGTTGCCGGCGATCAGGCCGCCGCCGTCGGGCACGTCGGCCAGCGCGGCGATGATCGGCGGGCCGGCCGGGGTGGTCGCGCCGCCCGCCGCGGTGCCGCCGGCGGTGCCGGTCGTGCCGGTGGTGGGGGTCGAGCCGCTGCTGCACGCGGCGAGGCCGCCCGGCACCGCGAGCGCGACCAGCACGCCGCACAGCACCGAGCGGCGGGACAGCCCCGCGTTCTCCGTGACGCTCACAACAGGTCCTCCGCTGTTCGTGGTGGGTGGTCGTTCGGCCACACAGGCAATACGACACCACGTGAAGCGGGGTTCAACACACCATCGGTTGAGACGACTTCTTCAGGAAAGCACCACGTCGGCGCCGGACACGGCGACCGCCACCTCGGCCAGCCCGCGCGGCGACGGGCCGTCCAGCACCGCGCCCGAGGAGGCGTCGAACGCGCTGCGGTGCGTCGGGCAGGTGATCACGCCCTTGGCGGGCGGGTTCACCGTCGTGCCCTGGTGCGGACAGGTCGGGTCGAACGCCCGCACCTCCGACTCCGACGGCCTGACCAGCAACAACCGGCCGTCGGGACCGACGTCGACGAGCGCGCCGGAGCCGACCGGCACGTCGGCGAGCCCGGCGATCCGGTCACCCGGTCGGGCGGAGCCGACGCCGGGTCGCCGCGTCGGCGCGCCCGCGCCGCAGGCCGTCAGGGGCGCGCCGGCGGTGAGGGCGAGCAGTCCGCACAGCAGCGTCCGTCGGTCCACCCGCCCATCTTCGCCTACTGGTCCCGGGCGACCGCCGTCCGGGCCAGCGCCAGCACCGCGGTGAACGGCGGGAACCAGTGCCGCGAGTGCGACGGCGGGTTCGCCCACCGCAGCGACCCGTACCGGGTCATCGTGGGCGGCAGCGCGATGCGCTGCGGCGAGCGGACGAACTGGACCTCGGCGGGCGCCTTCAGGTGCGTGGGCAGCAGGGCGACCAGCTCGGCGAGGAAGATCCAGTGCTCCCGCGGGCCCGGGATGACGGTGACGGGTCCGGCGAGCATCCTGGCCTTGAGGTCGGCCAGGACGCGCGAACCGATGCGGGCGGGCATGGCCAGGGCGGTGGTGGCGGGGCCCAGCGGCAGGAACACGCCCTGCTCGGTGACGGACACCTTCCAGCCCAGCAACCGGTAACCCGCGATCGCCTCGCCGAGTGCCTGCTGGTGCGCGCGGTCGCGCGGCCCGTACCGCGGGCCGTTGTCTGCGGTGGTTGCGGCGGTGATGCTCATCGGCGGAGGTCCCTCCCCGGTCGGGTGGAGCGGGCGTTGTGCGCGGGCCGCGCGGGGGTCGTCCCGGCACTGGCACACCACGCAGCGTCCGACCGGTCGGGGCTTTTCACCACACCGTTGTCGGGTCGGATCCATGCACCGGGCGGATGCCGCCCATCCGGCACGCGACGTCGCACGGCCGCAAATCGGCGGTCCACCGCGCCTTATGCACGAAATGCATGGACTCCTGATCACATCTCCCTACACTGGTGAGCACGCTCAGTGACGGGAGCGAGCCATGGAACGGAAAGCTCGGAGAGCAGCCAGTACCAGGCGCGCATGCCCGTTGTGCGGGGCGTTGATCGCCGCCGACAACACCGACCGGCTCTGCCAGCGCTGTCGCCGCAACGCTCGGACCGAGCTGTACGGACCACCCGACGTCCCCGGGGAGTTCTGGGACCACGAGGCGATGGCTGCCGCGTTCGCCGACCGGAACATGGGTGCCCTCCTCGCCGCCTACCGGCACCACCCCCAGCACGTCAGTCGCGTCACCCAAGACCGCATGGCGTCCTGGCTGGGGATCTCCCAGGCGCAGCTCTCGCGGTACGAGACCGGGGAGAACCCGATCGACCGGATCGACCGCCTGCGCCACTTCGCGCGCGTGCTCGCCATCCCGGCCGACCGGCTGTGGTTCGACCGCGTCGGAATCCCAAGCCAGGCGGACGCCGCTCGCGGCGCCCCGCCCGATGTGCTCGCCGCGGCGTGGGACGCGTCGAGCATTGCCAGATCGGTTGAGGAGACGGCGAGGAACGACTTGGCGATCAGCAGACGAGCGGCGCTCACCGGAGCCGCCGCGGTGGCGATGGGTCCCGCACTGGTCGAACCGTTGCAGCGGTGGCTGCACCCCTTGCAGCCCCTGTCCAAGTGGTCGTCCAGCGCGGCGATCAGCCAGGAGGAGCTGGCGGCGTTGCAGCACGTCGCCGACGGGCTGCGCGGGTGGGGCGGCCGGGGCGGGTACGGGCTCGCGCGCAAGGCGGTGCTCGGCCAGTTGGAGGAGCTGGCCGAACGGCTGTCCCGCGCGCCGGCCGGCCCCACCACGGAACGGGCCTTCTTCATCGGGGCCGAGCTGTCCAAGGTCGCGGCCAGCATGTCGTGGGACGCGGGCATGCACGACGCGGCCCAGCGGTACTACGTGCTCGGGGTGCGCATGGCGAAGGCGGGCCGCAACGACCCGTTCGCCGCGCTGTGCCTGGCCGCGATGGCCAGGCAGATGTTCGACCTGGGCCGGCCCGAGGACGGTTTAGAACTGGTGCAACTGGGCCAGTACGGCACCAGGCGCACCGCGACGCCGACGTTGCAGGCCCTGCTGCTCACCCGCGAGGCGTGGGCGTACGCCCAGATGGGTCGGGTGCGGGAGTTCCACCGGGCGGTCGGGCAGGCGCAGGACAGCTTCGCGCAGCGGCGGCCGGGGTCGGACCCGTGGTGGCTCGACTCGTTCGACGAGGCGGAGCTGGAAGGGGTCATCGGGGCCCGCATGCGGGACCTGGCCGGGCACGACCCGCGGCAGGCGCCGCTGGCCGAGGCGCACATCCGGCGGGCGCTGGACCTGCGCGACCCGGCCCGGGTGCGCAACCGGGCGTTCGACGTCATCGGGCTGGCCCGCACGAAGATGGTCGCGGGCGAGCCCGAGGAGGCGTGCGGGCTGATCCAGCAGGTGCTGCCGACGGCGGCGGGCCTGGCGTCCGGGCGGGTGGTGCGCAAGCTCCAGGACTTCGCCAAGGAGGCGGAGCGGCACCGCGACCTGGCGGTCGTGCGCGACACCCGTGAGGCGATCCGCGGGGTGCGGACGGCCTAGTGATGCGGGTGGGAGTCACCGGGCACAGCAAGCTGGCGCCCGACTGCGTCGACGCCGTGCGCGAGGCCATCCGCGCGGCGTTGGAGGCCGAGGCGGCGGGCGGGTCATCCCTGGTCGGGGTGACCTGCCTGGCGCCGGGCGCGGACCAGCTGTTCGCGCGGGTGGTGCTGGAGCTGGGCGGCCGGGTCGAGGTCGTGCTGCCCGCCATGGATTACCGGGAGCGGCTGAAACCGGAGAAGCGGGCCGACTACGACGAGCTGCTCGCCAAGGCGGACGTGGTCAGCGTGCTGCCCAACGAGCTGTCGGGGCGGCACGCGTACGTGATGGCGAACGAGCGGATGCTCGCGTCCGTGGAGCTGCTCGTCGCGGTGTGGGACGGGCAGCCGCCGGACGGGCGCGGCGGCACGGCCGACGTCGTGGAGACGGCCCGCGCGTCGGGCGTGCCCGTGGTGGTCGTGTGGCCGGAAGGGGCGCGGCGCGGGTGAACGCGGCCGGCCGTCGTCCGCGGCGGCCGGCAGACTGCGGCCCCATGCTGGAGACCTCGGCCCGCCTGCTCAGGCTGCTGTCGCTGTTGCAGGGCCGCCGCGACTGGACCGGCGCGGACCTCGCGCGGCGGCTCGGCGTGGACGTGCGGACCGTGCGGCGGGACGTGGACAAGCTGCGCACCCTCGGCTACCCGGTCAACGCCGCGCCGGGCGTGTCGGGCGGCTACCAGCTCGGCGCGGGCGCGGAGCTGCCGCCGCTGCTGCTGGACGACGACGAGGCGGTGGCGGTCGCGGTCGGGCTGCGGACCGCCGCCAACGGCAGCGTGGCGGGCATCGAGGAGACGTCCGTGCGGGCGTTGGCGAAGCTGGAGCAGGTGCTGCCGTCCCGGCTGCGCCGCCGGGTGAACGCGCTGCAGGCGCACACCGTCGCGCTGCCGACCCGGGGCGCCCGGGTGGACGCGGGCACGTTGACCGCGATCGCGGGCGCGTGCCGCGACCACCAGCGGCTGCGGTTCGGGTACGCCGGGCGGGACGGCGCGACCCGCCGCCACGTCGAGCCGCTGGGCCTGGCCCACACCGGGCGGCGGTGGTACCTGGTGGCGTGGGACGTGGACAAGGCGGACTGGCGCACGTTCCGGGTGGACCGGATCGGGGACGAGCCGGCGCCGGGCGCGCGGTTCACGCCGCGCGAGCCGCCGGCGGACGACCTGGCGTCGTACGTGGCACGGCAGCTGTCGGTGGCGGCCTACCAGCACGAAGCCCGGCTGATCATGCACGCGCCGCACGACGTGGTCGCGGCCCGCACCTCCTACACGTCGGTGCAGCTGGAGCGGATCGACGGGCAGCGGACCCGGTTGACGGTCGGCACGCCCGCGCTGGAGGACGTCGGGCCGTGGATCGCGATGATCGGCGTCGACTTCGAGGTCGAGGGCCCGGAGGAGCTGAAGCAGCACCTCCGGGCCGCGGCCGAGCGCCTGCTGCGGGCCGCCGGGCCGTGATCAGCCGCGGGTGCGGGCCAGGCGGTACGCGGCGGAGCCGATCAGCTCCAGCGAGATCTGCAGCCGGTCCGGGCTCACGTTCTGCGCGATCGTGTCCTCGGGGGTGTGGTAGAGCGGTTCCAGCTCGTGCGGGCCGCCCTCGCCGCGCCAGCTGAAGTTCGCCGCGGCGATCCCGCGCTCGTGGAACGGCACGTGGTCGCTGCTGCCGCGCGGCACCGGGCCGTGCACCTGCGACCCGTAGCCGAGGCGGGCGGCCGCGGCGGCGACCTGGGCGGTGGTGGCGTTGTCGCCGCCGTCCACCGACAGCAGCCAGTAGGCGGTCGCCGGGCCGTGGCTGGTGGCGACCATGTCGTTCTGGAACACGCCCGCGATGCGCGCCGCGTCCGCGTCGGTCAGCTGGTTCACGTAGTGCCGGGAGCCGAGCAGGCCCTGCTCCTCCGAACCCCACAGGGCGAACCGGAGCGCCTTGTGGGTCGGCAGGTGGCGCAGCACGCGGGCCAGTTCGAGGGCCAGCACGGTGCCGCTGCCGTCGTCGTTCGCGCCGGGCGAGCCGGGCACGCTGTCGTAGTGCGCGGTCACCATGACCACGCCGTCGTCGCGGCCGGGGAACGTCGCCGGCCGGTCGGCGATCACGTTGTACGAGGTCAGGCCCGCGTGGTGGGTGGTGGACACGGTGACGGTGACGGGGCCGGCCGCGCGCAACCGCTCCACGTGCACCTGGGCGATGCCGAGCACGGGCACGGCGACGTTCGCGGTCAGCGTCGGGGAGTACGCGCCGGTCTTGCCCGCCGGCGGCACGGACACGCGGCCGACCAGCACGGCCGCCGCGCCCCGCTGCGCGGCGTCCAGCACCGCGGTCGAGCCGGCGGGGACGTTGACCAGCAGCGCGACCTTCCCCGTCAGGTCCTCGGGGAGGGACGCGCCGGTGTCGAGGTCCACGACCGGGCCGGTGGCCGTGACGCCGAGCGCGCCGAAGCGGGACGCGCCCGCGTGCCACGTGTCGCGGCCGACGGTCAGCGTGGACAGGTACTTGTCCGGCACGGCGAACGGCTGCAACGTCACCCGGTAGCGCAGGTCGCGCAGCACGGAGGCGAGGTAGTCGCGGGCCCGCTGCTCGGACTCCGTGCCGCCGATGCGCTGGCCGATGCGCTCGCTGAGCACGCGGAGGTGCTCCATCGCCTTGCGCGCCCGCACCCGGCCCACCACCGGGTAGTCGCCGAGGGACAGGTCGGGCAGGTCGGACGCGCCGGGCCGCTGCGCCCGTGCCGCCGGGTTGAGGCCGAGCGTCACCGCGCCCGCCACGGCCGCGGCACCGGTCAAAAGTGAGCGTCTGCGCATTTCGGACCCCCCAAGCTCGTAGATCACCCGAACCTAGGCAGGGGTCACGCGCCCGACAAGAGTGCCGTTGGAGGACACCGGTCCCCCAACGGCACCACGACGATCGGCGGGTACCGCAACGTCGAACTCACAGGTCCCGAACGTTCGACTCACGCGTTCCGAACGTAGGACACACGCGTTCCGAACGTAGGACACACGCGTTCCGAACGTAGGACACGCGTGGTCTGGACGTAGGACACGCGTGGTCCGGAGGTGGGACTCGCGGGTCAGGTGGTGGCGGAGCGGTGCAGGTCGCGCAGCGCGCGGACGGCCGCCACGGCGTGGTCGCGGTCCACCGCCTGCACGGCCATGATCGCCACGTACTCGTCGTCCGGCAGCTCCAGCCGCGCCCAGGACGCGCCGTCCGGGAACGACACGTGCAGCACCTGCGACCAGGCGAAGCGGCGCGCGGTCACCACGTTGCGCACCTCGACGCCCTCCGCGTCGGCCCGCACCCGCGGCCGGGCCAGCAGCAGCATCCCGCACGCCAGCAGCACGCCCAGGCAGATCATCGCCACCTGGTCCGACGTCCGGAAGATCACGCCGGTCGGGGTGTCGCCCAGCAGCAGCCCGACCACGGTGAACACCGCGACCAGGAACACCGCGCTCACCACGGCCACCACCCGGATCCTCTTCGGGCGGAACTCGACCACGTCGGCAGTCACGGCGGCCCTCACGTGCCCGCTCGCAGCCCGCGCAGCACGAGAGCCGTGTCCAGCGCCGCCACGCACGCCTCGAAACCCTTGTCCTCCACCGAGTCCGGGAACCCGGCGCGGGCCAACGCCTGGTCCTCGTCGTTGGTGGTGAGCACACCGTTGCCGACCGGCGTCGACGAGTCCAGCGCGACCCTGGTCAACCCCTCGGTCACCGCGTCGCACACGTACTCGAAGTGCGGCGTGCCGCCCCGGATCACCACGCCCAGCGCCACCACGGCGTCGTGCGTGCGCGCCAGTTCCTGCGCCACGACCGGCAGCTCCACCGCGCCCGCCACCCGGACCACGGTCGGGGACGCCACACCGGCCTTCGCCGCCGCGTCCAGCGCCCGCTCGACCAGGTTGTCGGTGATCCTCGCGTGCCAGCGCGTGGCCACCACGCCCAACGTCAGCCCCGCCGCGTCGGGGACGACGCCCTCGGGTCGCCCTTCGCCGCTCATTCCGCTCCTTCCGTGGTGGACACCACCGCGCCGCCCTCGGCGAGCGCCTCGTACTGCTCGAGCTGGTGCAGCTCGTGCCCCATCCGGTCCCGCTTCGTGCGCAGGTAGCGCAGGTTCTCCGGGTTCGGCGAGATCGGCAGCGGCACGCGCGACAGCACGGTCAGCCCGTAGCCCTCCAACCCCACCCGCTTGGCCGGGTTGTTGGTCAGCAGCCGCATCGACTTGATGCCCAGCGAGCTGAGGATCTGCGCGCCCGTGCCGTAGTCGCGCGCGTCGGCGGGCAGCCCCAGCCCGAGGTTCGCGTCCACCGTGTCCGCGCCCCGGTCCTGCAACTGGTACGCCTGCAGCTTGTGCATCAGGCCGATGCCGCGGCCCTCGTGCCCGCGCATGTAGAGCACGACGCCGCGGCCCTGCGCGGCCACCGCCTCCAGCGCCGCGTCGAGCTGCGGGCCGCAGTCGCAGCGCAGCGAGCCGAACACGTCCCCGGTCAGGCACTCCGAGTGCACCCGGACCAGCACGTCCTCGCCGTCGCCGAGGTCGCCGTAGACCATCGCGATGTGCTCGATGCCGTCGAGCTTGCTGTCGTAGCCGACCGCGGTGAACGTGCCGTGCGCGGTCGGGATGCGCGCCTCGGCGACCCGCACCACCTGCGTCTCCACCCGCCGCCGGTAGGCGATCAGGTCGGCGATGGTGATGAGCGCCAGGTCGTGGTCGGAGGCGAACACCTCCAGCTCGTCGCGGCGCGCCATGTCGCCCTCGTCCTTCTGCGACACGATCTCGCAGAGCACGCCCACCGGCGCGAGCCCGGCCAACCGGGCCAGGTCGACCGCGGCCTCGGTGTGGCCGGGCCGGCGCAGCACGCCGCCGTCGCGGGCGCGCAGCGGCACCACGTGACCGGGCCGGTTGAAGTCCTTCGGACCCGCGTCCGGGTCGGCCAGCAGCCGGATCGTGCGCGCCCGGTCCGCCGCCGAGATGCCGGTGGAGACGCCCTCGCGGGCGTCCACGGTCACCGTGTACGCGGTGCCGCGCTGGTCCTGGTTCGTGTGGTACATCGGCGGCAGGTCCAGCCGGTCGCAGTCGCTCTCGGTCAGCGACACGCACACGTACCCGGACGTGTAGCGCACCATGAACGCCAGCAGCTCCGGCGTCGCCTTCTCCGCGGCGAAGATCAGGTCGCCCTCGTTCTCGCGGTCCTCGTCGTCCACGACGACGACCGGCCGGCCCGCGGCGATGTCCGCGAGGGCCCGCTCGATGTCGGCGAAGTCCTTCACCGGGCCTCCTCGGCGCGCAGGTGGGGCAGCGCGAGCCGCTCGACGTACTTCGCGAGCACGTCCACCTCCAGGTTGACGTGGTCGCCCGGCGCACGCCGGCCGAGGGTGGTGAGTTCCAGGGTGGTCGGGATCAGGCTCACGCTGAACTCGGTCTCCGAGACCGACACCACGGTCAGCGACACGCCGTCCACCGTGATCGAGCCCTTCTCCACCACGTACCGGGCCAGGCCGGGCGGCAATCCGATGTGGACGACCTCCCAGTGCTCGGCCTTCTCCCGGGCCAGCACCACGCCGGTGCCGTCCACGTGGCCCTGCACGATGTGGCCGCCCAGCCGCTGACCGACGGCGGCGGCGCGCTCCAGGTTGACCGGGTCGCCCTCGGCGACCTTGGCCAGGCTGCTGCGGGTCAGCGTCTCGCGCATCACGTCCGCGGTGAACGCGCCGTCGGCGACGTCCACCACGGTGAGGCACACACCGTTGACCGCGATCGAATCGCCGTGCTTCGCGTCGCTGGTCACCAGCGGGCCCGCGATGGTGACGCGGGCCGCGTCCGGCAGGTCGGCGACCGCGACGACCTCCCCCAACTCCTCGACGATCCCGGTGAACACCGTTCCTCCTTAGCGTGCGGCGCCGGGTGGCACCACTGCGGAAACCCGCACGTCCGGCCCGCACATACTGACCTGCTCGACGACCAGTCCGACCGCTTCGGTGACGGTCGACACCCCCGCGTCCCGCAGGGCGGACGGGCCGTCGCCCAGGAACTTCGGCGCGAGGTAGGCGAGCACCCGGTCGACGCGGCGCGCTCCCGCGAACGCACCCGCCAGGGTAGGCCCGCCCTCCAGCAGCACGTCGACCACGCCTCGCGCGGCCAACACGCCGAGCACCACGTCCGGGTCGTGCGTGCGCACGTGCAAGGTCTCCGCTTCGTCGTCCAGGACACGGGCACCCGCCGGGAGGTCGCCGAGACCGACGACGACCCGCAGCGGCTGCCTGCCCCCATCCTGCCCCGCGCGCGGCCCCCGCGCGGTCAGTACCGGGTCATCGGTGCGGACGGTCCCCGCGCCGACCACCACCGCGTCCACCTTGGCCCGCAGCGCGTGCACCTCGGCCCGCGACTCGGCCGAGCTGATCCACCGGCTCGTGCCGTCCCCCGCCGCGACCCGCCCGTCGAGGCTCGCCGCGTACTTCCAGGTCACGTGCGGCCGCCCGGTCCGCGCGTAGTGCAGCCACGCCCGCAACGGCCCCCGCGAGACCTCCTCGGCCAGCACGCCCGACCCGACCGCGACACCGCCGCGCCGCAGCACCTCGGCCCCGCCCGCCGCCTTCGGGTTCGGGTCCGCGACCGCGTGCACCACGCGCGCCACCCCCGCCGCGAGCAACGCCTCCGCGCACGGCGGCGTCCGCCCGTGGTGGCTGCACGGCTCCAACGTGACGACCGCCGTGCCGCCGCGGGCCCGCTCACCGGCCTGGGCCAACGCCACCACCTCGGCGTGCGGCCCGCCGGGCGGCCGGGTCGCGCCCTCGCCCACCACGTGCCCGTCGGCGTCCAGCACCACGCACCCCACCGGCGGGTTCGGGCTCGTCGTGCCGCGCACGCGCTCGCTCGCCGCGACGGCCAGCGCCATCGCCTCGTCCACGTTCACCGGACGCGCGCCGCCTGCTCGCGCAGCCGCTCCACCGCCGCGCCGGGATCCGCCGCGTCGTACACGGCCGACCCGGCCACGAAGCAGTCCACCCCGGCCTCCGCCGCCTGCTCGATGGTGTCCGCGTTGATCCCGCCGTCGATCTCCACCACCAACCGCAGGTGCCCGGTGTCCACCAGCCGCCGCGCCGTGCGGACCTTGTCCAGCACCTCGGCCATGAACGACTGCCCGCCGAACCCCGGCTCCACCGACATCACCAGCAACGTGTCGTAGTGCTTCAGCACGTCCACGTACGGCTCCAGCGGCGTGCCCGGCTTCACCGACAACCCGGCCTTCGCCCCCGCCCCGCGCAGGTCCTTCGCCAACCGCACCGGATCCGCCGCCGCCTCCACGTGCACCGTCACGTTGTACGCCCCGGCCTCCGCGTACCCCACGGCCCACCGGTCCGGGTCCTCGATCATCAGGTGGCAGTCCAGCGGCAGGTCGGTCGCCTTGCGCAGCGCCTTCACCACCGGCAGGCCGATGGTCAGGTTGGGCACGAAGTGCGCGTCCATGACGTCCACGTGCAGCCAGTCCGCCGTCGGCACGGCGGCGGCCTCGTCGGCGAGACGGGCGAAATCGGCGGACAGGATGCTCGGGGCGATCATCGGGTGGTGGACCACGGCTGGTGAGTCTAGGCTTCCACGATTGCCCGGACCTGCCCGGGAGTCATATTTCACCCCGGCACGCAAACGGCCCTTTCCGACTACTCACGCGGGTAGTTCCCTAGCCGTGTGGTGGCCATTACGTTCATCACCCGGGGGGCAGCAACTGGGGAGCACTGGGGATGAATGCCGAATTCCGTCACAAGATCGCACTGATCACCGGGGCCTGCTCACCGCTCGGCTCCGAGGTGGTCGAGTCACTGGCCAGGCAGGGCGCGCTGGTCGCGGCCGTCGACAGCGACGGCGCGAGACTCGCCGACCTGGTCGAACGCCTCCACGGCCAGGGCCTGCGGATCGCGGGCCGGCAGATGGACGTCACCTCGAGCGCCGCCGTGGACGCCCTCGTCGACCAGCTGGAACGGGAGTTCGGCCCGATCGACGCCCTGGTGGCCATGGCCGGCGCACTGCGCCCGGGCCCGGCGCTGTCCATCACCGACGAGGACTGGGCGCACAGCTTCGCCGTCAACGTCGACGGCGTCTTCAACGTCTGCCGCGCCGTCGCCGGCCGGATGGTCGAACGGGGCCGGGGCACGATCGCCATGGTGCCCGCCCACGCCGTCGCCGTCCCGCGCTCGGGAATCGCCGCCTACGCCGCCTCCCGGGCCGCCGCCATCGCCTACACCGAGTGCCTGGCCGTCGAAGTCGCCGCCCGAGGCGTCCACTGCGCCGTCGTGGCCCCGACCGACGTCCGCCGCGTCGCCGACGAAGTCAAGTTCCTCCTCGCCGACACCACCACCAACCCCATCGAAGACGCCCTCGGCGCCTGACCACAACACCAACCCCAGCACCGCCGCCACCACCACAACCAACCCTCACCAGCCACAACGGACCCGCCACACCACCACCGAGGCTCGATTTGACATGGGTTCGAGTGCCTTAGGCTGGTCGGAGCCGGCAGGCCCGGCGGGACGCTTTTCCCCGCCGGGCCTGCCGGCTACGGCCTGCCTGGGGTGCTCGTACGGGCCCCATGTCAAATAGCAGCCGACCCACCCCCCGCACACCCCCCCCCCC
>NZ_JBSGBG010000035.1:0-102676 GCF_053601135.1 Actinosynnema sp. NPDC004786
GGTCGGCGGGATGACACGGACACCGGACCCACAACCCAACGAAAGATCCAGGCGGGGTTGTCCATCCTGCTGATCTGCCCGTCCGGCGAGGACGCTTTGAGAAGCTTTTGAACGCTTCCGGTCTTCACCGCGCCCAGCCCTCGAACCGGGGCGCAACCGGTCAGAACGGCGAGACGAAGCCCGTCGCCTGCAGGTACTTGCCCGCGTTCAGCCCCTCGATCTTGCGCAGCTTGGAGTACACGACCCGGTCGTCGAAGTTCCCCTCGACCGTCCGCACGTGGGTGGCCTTGCGCCCGGTCCGGTCGTACCGCACCTCGACGACCAGCCCGACGTGCGCGTGCATGTCCGGGTAGTTGCCGTAGACCACCGCGTCGCCCGGCGCGACGTCGCGCTCCGCGATGTCCTTCCACCGGCCGTTGGCCTTGCCCCACTTCTGCCAGTACGTCGCCCAGTGCCCCTGGTCGAGCACGGGCGCGCCGGGGGCCGGGCGCATCGACGGCCGGTCCGGCACGCCGGCGGTCGTCCACGCCCAGTTGACGAACACGCCGCACCACTCGGCCGGGCGCAGCACGCCCTGGCCCTCGACCTGGTACTGCGGCGGGTAGTAGTTGCCGTTGCCCTCGCGCTGACCGACCTGGCGCAGCGCCTGGTCGACGATCTCCTGCCGGATGCGCCACTGGGCCTGGTCGCCCAGCGGTTCCGCCTGCGCGAGCGCCGGCGACCCGCCGAGCAGCAGCGAAGCGGCCAGTGCCGCGCCGAGCACGGCACGCGTCGCACGTCTGGTCATCAGGTCCCCCCTGCCGGTCGTCCGCACCGCGATCCAACACCCAATCCGGTGACCTCGGCGTGAGGCCGGGTGAGCCGAGGTCACCGGATCGAATCAGATCTCCGAAAGCCTCTCACGCAGCGTGTCCAGCCCCATCGCGCCCATCTCCAGCGCGTCCCGGTGGAACGCCTTGAGGTCGAACGCGTCACCGTGCCGCGCCCGGGCGTCCTCGCGGGCCGCCAGCCACAGCCGCTCCCCCAGCTTGTACGACGGGGCCTGCCCCGGCCAGCCCAGGTAGCGGTCGATCTCGTCGCGCACGTGGGCCGGGTCGGTGATCGTCCGGGTGAGCATGAACTCCAGGCCCAGCTCCGGCGTCCACCGCTCGCCCTCGTGGAAGCCGGTGCCCTTGGGGATCTCCAGCTCCAGGTGCATGCCGATGTCGATGATCACGCGGGCGGCGCGGAAGAGGTGCGCGTCCAGCATGCCGAGCAGGTCGCCGTCGTCCTCCAGGTAGCCCAGCTCGCGCATCAGCCGCTCCGCGTACAGCGCCCAGCCCTCGCCGTGGCCGGACACCCAGCACAGCAGCCGCTGGAACTCGTTGAGCTTCTCCGCCTGGTAGACGGCCGTGGCGACCTGGAGGTGGTGGCCGGGCACGCCCTCGTGGTAGACGGTCGACACCTCGCGCCAGGTGGGGAACTCCTCCTTGTCGTCCGGCACGGACCACCACATGCGGCCGGGCCGGGAGAAGTCCGGGGTGGGGCCGTTGTAGTACGCGCCGACGCCGCCGCCGGGCGGCGCGATGCGGCACTCCAGCTTCATCAGCTCGTCCGGCAGGTCGAAGTGCACGCCCCGGACGTCCAGCAGGGCCTTGTCGGACAGGTCCTGCATCCACGACCGCAGGCCGTCCTTGCCGTGCACCAGGTAGCGCGGGTCGGCGTCCAGCGCGGCGGCGGCCTCGGCGAGGGTCGCGCCCGGTTTGATCCGGTTCGCGACCTGCTTCATCTCGGTCTCGATGCGGGTGAACTCGGCCCAGCCCCACTCGTAGGCCTCGGCCAGGTCGAGCCGGGAGCCGGTGAAGAACCGCGACCACAGCCGGTAGACGTCCTCGCCGACCGCGTCCTTCTCCGGCGCCTTGGGCGCGAGGTCGTCGCGCAGGAACACGGCCAGGTCGCCGTACGCCTCGGAGGCGGCCTTCGCGCCCGCCTCCAGCTCGGTGCGCAGCGCGCCGTCCACCGGCGCGTCCGCGATCAGCCCGGCGAAGAACGACTTCCCGCCGGCCCGGCCCGACCACGTGTCGCACTGCTCGGCGACCCGGCTGACCTGCCGCAACGCCGCCACGCACCCCTTGTCGGCGGCGTAGGCGAGGCCCGCGCGCAGGTTCGCCACCGCGTCCGGCACGGCGGTGAGCCGCTTGGCGATCACGGCCCAGTCGTCGGCGGTCTCGGTGGGCATCTGGTCGAAGACCTCGCGCAGCGACTGCACGGGGCTCGCGATGACGTTGAGCGCGCCCTCCATCTGGCCGGCCTCGTGCAGCTCGACCTCCAGCCCGACCCGCTCCAGGAACACGGCCTTGGCGTCGGCCTCCGACTTGTCCGCGGGCTCGGCCGCGGTGACGGCGGCGAGCGCGGCCACGGCCAGCTGCTTGCGGGCGGCGTGGCCCTCCGGCGAGTAGTCGGTCAGCTCGTCGTCGTGGCCGGGCTTGCCGATGAACGTCGCGGTCAGCGGGTCCGCCGCCGCGTAGTCGGCCACGAACTGGTTGCTGATGCCGTGCACGCCGGCGGAGGAGGTTGCCATGCGCCGCACGTTACCTCCGGCCCTTGTCCCCCCAACAGGTATTTAGCGAGGCTCACGATCGTGTCCCGATGGTCAACTTTTGACCGCGGCCGGCACTATGACCGGGTGTCCAGGGCCTCCGCGCTCCTCCTGCCGGTCCTCCTCGTCGCGCTGCTGTCGCTGACGGGGTGCGTCCGGCTGCACGCCGCGATGGCGCTGTCCACCGACGACCGCGTGTCCGGCGAGATCGTCGCCGCCACGCCGCCGACCAAGGACAACGACCCCGGTCCGCAGCTCAAGGTGCCCGAGGACCTGGCCAGTCGGGTCAGCACGAAGCCGTACAAGGTGGACGACTACGTCGGCACGCAGCTGTCGTTCACCGGGTTGACGTTCGACGAGGTGCGGGCGCTGTCGACGGCGACGAGCGCGTCGTCCAGCCGGTACCAGCTCGCGTTCCGCAGGTCCGGCGACCTGGTGACGTTGTCGGGGTCGGTGGACCTGACCCAGGTGCCGCCGGAGCGGGCGGACATCCAGGTGAAGATCAGCTTTCCGGGTGAAATCGTGGACACGAACGGGCGAGAGGAGGACGACGCGACCATCGCGTGGTCCCCGAAGCCCGGCCAGGCGTCGATGTTGACCGCGACGGTCCGGTACGCGGGCGCGAACTCGGTGTCGTACTTCGGCTGGACGATGCTGGTGGCCGGGCTGACCGGCGGGGCGGCGCTGATCGTGGTGGTGCTGGCGATCGTCGCCCACCGCCGCAGCCGGGTGTCCTGACCCGGGGGTCGCGGAGGATGGCGGCCATCGCGTCGACCACGACCTGCCGGCGGCGCTCCGCCGCTGACGCGCCGGCCACCGCGCCCGGCGGTCCGGCGCACACGGCGCGCCCGATGGGCCGGCGTACGCGGCGACCAGGCCGACCCGGCGGCCCGCCACGTCCGGGTGATCAGGCGCACCCGGTGCGGGCGGGTCAGGCGCGGGCGGGCACCAGGTTCAGCCGGCCGACGATCTCGCGCGTCGCCTTCGACCGGTTGAACGTGTAGAAGTGCAGGCACGGCACGCCCTCGGCGAGCAGCCGCTCCCCCACCTCGGTCACCAGGTCGATGCCCGCCGCGCGGAAGCCCGCCGGGTCGTCGGCGTACGGGTCGAGGCGGCGCGCCACCGAGGGCGGCACCGACGCGCCCGACAGCTCCACCGTCTTGGCCAGCGTCCGGGGCGTGGTCAGCGGCATCAGGCCGGGGATCAGCACGGTCTCGCAGCCCTGCGCGGCCACCCGGTCGCGCAGCCGCAGGAAGTCCTCCGGCTCGAAGAACAGCTGGGCGATCGCGAAGTCCGCCCCCGCCCGCAGCTTGCGGACCAGGTACCGGGTGTCCTCGTCCAGGTCCGTCGACCGCGGGTGCCCGTACGGCGACGCGGCCACGCCGACGCAGAAGTCGCCCAGCTCGCGGCACAGCCGGACGAGTTCCTCGGCGTAGGTCAGGCCCTGCGGGTGCGCCACCCACTCGCCGTTCGGGTCGCCGGGCGGGTCGCCCCGCACGGCCAGGATGTTGCGCACACCGACGGCCGCGTACCAGCCGATCACGTTGCGCAGCTCGGCCACCGAGTGGTTGACCAGGGTGAGGTGCGCCATCGGCAGCAGCGTGGTCTCCTGCGCGACCCGGCCGGTGGTCCGGATGGTCCGGTCGCGCGTCGACCCGCCCGCGCCGTAGGTGATGGACACGAACGCCGGGTCGAGGGGCTCCAGCTCCCGGATCGCCCGCCAGAGCACGGTCTCGTCCGCCTCGTCGCGCGGCGGGAAGAACTCGACGGAGAACACGGGGGACCCCGTGCGCAGGCGCTCGACCACCGACGTCATGCCTCCCAGCCTAGAGGCACGTCCGGACCGTGGGAGACGCCTTTCACTGGATGGGACCAGCCCCCCGGTTGGGCATCCCGAAGGGACAGAGGTGACCATAGACGGGTGCCGCCCCACCCGTTGGACCTCGAACTGCCCAAGCACGTCGACGAAGCGTTGGCAGGTTATCTCGCCGACCGCCGGGCGCTGGGTGAGCGCATGGAGGAGAACTTCACCAGCGCCGTGGACGCCCTGGCCGACTTCGTCCTCGGCGGCGGCAAGCGGATCCGGCCCACGTTCGCGTGGTGGGGCTGGCGCGCCGCGGGCGGCGACCCCGAGGGCGAGCTGGCCGGCGCGGTGCTCACCGCGGTCAGCTCGCTGGAGCTGATCCAGGCGTGCGCGCTGGTGCACGACGACCTGATGGACGCCTCGGAGACCCGGCGCGGCATGCCGACCGTGCACGTCCGGTTCGCCCGCAGGCACCGCCGCGAGGGCTGGCTCGGCGAGGCGGAGCGGTTCGGCCTGGCCGCCTCGGTGCTGATCGGCGACGTGGCGCTGGCCTGGGCGGACGACATGCTGTTCGCCGCCGGCCTGCCCACCGACGCGTTGCAGCGGCTGAGCCTGCCGTGGCGCGACATGCGCACCGAGATGCTCGCCGGCCAGTACCTCGACGTGCTGACCCAGGCGCGCGGCGACAGCTCGCCGGACGCCGCGCTGCGCATCGACCGGCTCAAGACCGCCGCCTACACCGTCGAACGGCCGCTGCACATGGGCGCGGCGATCGGCGGCGCGTCACCCGAGCTGGTGGACGGCCTGCGCTCGTTCGGCACCGACATCGGCGTGGCGTTCCAGCTGCGCGACGACCTGCTCGGCGTGTTCGGCGACCCGGCGGTGACCGGCAAGCCCGCGGGCGACGACCTGCGCGAGGGCAAGCGCACGCTGCTGGTCGCGCTCGGCATGCGGTTCGGCGCGGACGTGCTGCACGAGGCGCTGGGCAAACCCGACCTGGACGTCGCCATGGTGGACGAGGTGCGCGCGCGGCTGCGCGAGGTCGGCGCGGTGGACGCGGTCGAGGAGCGGATCGCCGAGCTGACCGCCTCCGCGCTGCTCGCGCTGGAACGCGCCCCGGTCGCCGAACCCGCCGGTGAACGACTGGCCGAGCTGGCGGTCAGCGCCACGAAACGGACCTACTGACGATGCGCACGGTCACCGGCCGCACGGACCACGTCGTCGTGGTCGGCGCGGGGTTGGCGGGGTTGTCCGCCGCGTTGCACCTGCTCGGCGCGGGTCGCCGGGTCACCGTGGTCGAGCGCGACGCCGTGCCCGGCGGTCGGGCGGGCCGGCTCGACCTGGGCGGCTACCGCTTCGACACCGGGCCGACCGTGCTGACCATGCCGGAGCTGGTGCACGAGGCGCTGGCCGCGGTCGGCGACTCGCTGCGCGACCGGCTGGAGCTGCGGCAGTTGCACCCCGCCTACCGGGCCCGCTTCGCCGACGGCAGCACGCTGGACGTGCACTCCGACGCCGAGGCGATGGAGGCCGAGGTGCGCCGGTTCGCCGGCCCGCGCGAGGCCGCGGGCTACCGGGCGCTGCGCCGCTGGCTGACCGAGCTGTACCGGGTGGAGCGCGAGCGGTTCATCGGCGCGAACTTCGACTCGCCGCTGTCCCTGCTCACGCCGGAGCTGGCGAAGCTGGCCGCGCTGCGCGGGTTCGGCCGGCTCGGGCCCGCGGTGGCGCGATTCCTGCGCGACGAACGCCTGCGCCGGGTGTTCTCGTTCCAGTCGCTGTACGCGGGCGTGCCGCCGCGCAAGGCCCTCGCCGCCTACGCCGTGATCGCGTACATGGACACGATCGCGGGCGTGCACCACCCCGAAGGCGGGATGCGGGCGCTGCCGGACGCGATGGCCGCCGCCGCCCGGGACGCGGGGGCCGACCTGCGGTTCCAGACGCCGGTGGCGTGGCTGGAGCGCATCGGCGGCCGGGTCACGGCGGTGCGCACCGCGCACGGCGAGCGCATCCCGTGCGACGCGGTCGTGCTCACCCCGGACCTGCCGATGGCGTACCGCCTGCTGGGGCACCGCCCGCGCCGGCCGCTGCCGATCACCTGGTCGCCGTCGGCGGTCGTGCTGCACGCGGGCGTGGACCGGACGTGGCCGGAGCTGGCGCACCACACCCTGTTCTTCGGCCGGGCCTGGGACCGGACGTTCGACGAGCTGACCCGCCGCGGCACGCTGATGAGCGACCCGTCGCTGCTGGTCACCGCGCCGCCCGGCCAGGGCATGTTCGTGCTGGCGCCCGCGCCGAACCTGCGCACCGGCCCGATCGACTGGGACCGCGTCGGCCCGGCCTACCGCGACGAGCTGGTGGGCGTGCTGGAGGCGCGGGGCCTGACCGGGTTCGGCTCGGCGATCGAGGTCGAGCAGCTGGTCACGCCCCGGGACTGGGCCGAGCGCGGCCTGGCCGCGGGCACCCCGTTCTCGGCCGCGCACACGTTCGCCCAGACCGGCCCGTTCCGGCCGCGCAACCTCGTGCTCGACAACGCGGTGCTGGCGGGCTGCGGCACCACGCCGGGCGTGGGCGTGCCGCCGGTGCTGATCTCGGGCCGGTTGGCCGCCCAGCGGATCACGGGGACCACCGCGACGAGGTCGCGACGCCCGGTCACGACCCGGTGGGCGCGCACCGGGCGCTGACCACGCCACCACTCCCTCACCGCCCGGCTGCATCCGGCACCGCGCCACCCGCGAGCCCGGCCGCGGCAGCGCGCCACCACGAGACGGGCCGGCCGGCGTCACGCCGCCACGAGCCCGGCCAGCGGCGCACCACGGCAACCCGGCGGCGCACCACGGCAACCCGGCGGCGCACCACGACGACCCGGCGGCGCGGCGGCGCGCCGCCCAGGGCGCGGCTGCCCGGCGTCGGCGTCCGGCGGCTCCGGCGACGTGCGACGGTTCCGGCGGCTCCGGCGGCTCCGGCGGCGTGCGACGGCTCCGGCGGCTCCGGCGGCGTGCGGCGCAGGTGGGACCGACCGGGCCGCCGCCGTCGAATACTCCATGTGGTCACTCCCCCGAGTGACACGCGCGTGCGAAGATCCCTCCTGGTGTTACGAGCCTGTCACCAGACAGCGCTATCACGTGCCGGCGCGTCCGGACCTTGTGCGACGATGTTGCCGCGATGGCCGCGACCCCGTCCTTCCCACGATCGAGCGCCGCACCTGTCGAGCCGGTGCGGTCGTCGGCTACCCGGGTTCGGGACGGCGGCCCGGTGGACCGGCCGGACCCCGGCGGCATCCCGATCCGCACGATCCTGCTCGGCGTCGGCGGCGTCATGCTGCTCGCCCTCGGCGGCACCGGCGCGGGCGCGATACTCAAGCACGACCCGCTGCTGGCCGACACCACGCTGAGCTTCATCCGGTACGGCCACGGCCACGACCTCGCCACCGCCGTGCTCTACCTCGGCCTCGGCATGGTGATCTGGTCGTGGACCCGGCTCGGCCGGATGGTGCGCAACGGCCACGTCGGCAGCGCCGCCGTGCTCACCGCGATCGTGGCCTGGACGCTGCCGCTGCTGTTCGCGCCGCCGCTGTTCAGCAAGGACATCTACAGCTACCTCGCGCAGGGCCAGATCGCGCTCAACGGCCTGGACCCCTACTCGGTCGGCCCCGCGGTGCTCCAGAGCCCGCTGTCGGACAACGTGAGCTGGGTCTGGCAGAACACCCCCGCGCCGTACGGGCCGCTGTTCCTGATGCTGGCCGAGGGCGTGGTGTGGGCCACGGGCGGCAGCGTCATCGGCGGCGTGGTGATCATGCGGATGGTGCTGGCGGTCGGCCTGGTGCTGCTGTGCTGGGCGCTGCCCGGCCTGACCCGCCACCTCGGCGGGCGGCCCGCGACCGCGCTGTGGGTGGCCGTGGCGAACCCGCTGATGCTCGTGCACCTCATCGGCGGCGCGCACAACGACCTGCTGATGGTGGGCCTGCTCGCGGCCGGGGTGCTCCTGGTGCTCGACCGCAGGCACGTGCTCGGCATCGCCGTGGTCACGCTGGCGTTCGCGGTGAAGGCCACGGCCGTGGTCGCGCTGCCGTTCCTGGTGCTGGTGTGGGCCCGCAGGCTGGACGGGTCCCGCACGACGCAGCTCGGCAAGGCCATCGCGGGCGGCGTGGTCACGTTCCTCGCGGTGTTCGCCGCGACCACCTTCGTGTCGGGCCTGGACCTGGGCTGGATCCCGGCGCTCAGCTCGTCCTCCACGATCGTGAACTGGCTGTCGCTGCCCAGCGCGGTCGGCGACTTCGCGCACACCGTGGTCAGCGCGTTCGTCCGGGTCGAGCCGGGCTGGTTCATGACCGTCGCCCGCGGCCTCGGCTCGGTGCTGCTGGTCTTCATCGCGTGGCGGCAGTGGCGGGCCGCGCAGGACGGCGGCCCCGAGGCGATGCGCCGGGCCGCGATCACCATGCTGGCCGTGGCGCTGCTCTCCCCGGCCACGCTGCCCTGGTACTTCAGCTGGCCGCTGGTGATGGCGGCGGCGCTGCCGTGGACCACGACCGGGTTGAAGGCGGCGGTGTTCTTCTCCACCTGGCTGCTGCTGGTGACGTTCCCCAACGGCGACACGGCGCTGTACTCGTGGGCCTATCTGGTGTTCGTCGCGGCGGTGTCCGCGCTCGCGTGCGTGTCCCTGACCAGGCCGGACCCGTTGCGGCTGTCCAGCAGGTACGCGTGACGGACCTGGCCGCGGCGTACGCCCGCTGCCGCGAGCTGAACGCCCGGCACGGTCGCACGTTCTTCCTCGCCACGCGCCTGCTCACGCCCGCGCAGCGGCCCTCCGTGCACGCCCTGTACGGCTTCGCCCGGTTGGCCGACGACATCGTGGACAGCGGCACGTCGCCCGACCCCGCGGGCGAGCTGGACGCGCTGGAAGCGCGGCTCCGCGACGAGCTGGCGGGACGCCGGACGGGCCACCCCGTGCTCGCGGCCCTGGCGGACACCGCGCGGCGCCACCGCCTCGACCAGGCGTTGTTCACCGACTTCCTGGCGTCCATGCGGATGGACCTGACGGTCACGTCGTACCCGGACTTCCCGGCGCTGGAGCGGTACATGCACGGGTCCGCCGAGGTCATCGGGCTGCAGATGCTGCCCGTCTTCGGGACGGTGGGGCCGCGGGAGCGGGCCGAGCCGGCGGCTGCCGCGCTGGGCCGGGCGTTCCAGCTGACGAACTTCCTGCGCGACGTCGGCGAGGACCTGGACCGGGGCCGGCTCTACCTGCCGCTGGACGTGCTGGCGGCCCACGGCGTCGACCGCGAGCTGCTGGTGTGGTGCCGGCGGACGGGGCGGTCCGACCAGCGGGTGCGGCGGGCGCTGCGGCACCTGCTGGCGCACGCGCTGGCCGAGTACCGGGAGGCCGAGGTGGGCGTGCCGATGCTGCGGCCCGTGTCGCGGCCGTGCGTCCGGACCGCGCTCGTCCTCTACCGGGGGATCCTGGACGAGATCGCCGCGGCCGACTACCGGGTGCTGGACCGGCGGGTGGTCGTGCCCACCTCGCGGCGGCTGGCCGTCGCCGGGCCCGGTTTCGCCCGCGCGTTGATCGCCCGGCTCACCGGTCGCTGAGCGCCCGGGAACACGACGTCCGGACGACTCCCCCGCTCGGAGGAGCCGCCCGGACGTGGTCGGTCGTCGGGGTGGTGCGCTTCCGTCAGAAGCCCAGGGCCTGTGCCCGCCGCTTCACCTCACGGCCGCGGTCGCCGCGCAACGCCTCGATGGGCGTGCCGGGCAGGGTCTCGTCCTCGGTGAACAACCACCGCAGGATCTCTTCGGTCGAGAAGCCGGAGTCGCGCAGCACCGTGATGGTGCCGGGCAGCCCCTTCACCACGCCTCCGGCGGCGAGGAACTGGGCGGGGACGACGAGGACACCGTCACGGCGCTCGGCGAGCAGCTGACCGTCGCGCAGCAACTGGTGGACTCGGTTGATCGGCAGGCCAAGACGCTCGGCGACCTCGGGGAGGGGCAGGACCTCCAGGTCGGGAGCCAGCACATCCGCAGCGGCAGGAATCGCACTCACGTGCGTCACGATGCCACAACGACGTGCGCGATGCCCTGCGCCAACCGGGTGGTGGCGGTACACCCGCGGGTCGGCTTGCGGACACCCACCGTTCCGCTCGACTTTGACACGGATCCCACACGCGCGCGTGGGATGCTCCAGCGCACAGCATCGGTCGGCACCACCCACCGTACGATCCACGGCTGTGGAAAGGTCGGCGACGAACGTGATCGGCGGGCTGCTCGAACAACGCTACCGGGTCGGCGCCCTGGTGGCGCGGGGCGGCATGTCCACCGTGTACCGAGGTGTGGACACCCGCCTGGAGCGCACCGTGGCCATCAAGGTCATGGACCCCAGGTTCTCCGCCGACCCGCAGTTCGTGGCGCGGTTCGAGCGCGAGGCGCGGGCGGCGGCGAAGCTGCACCACCCGGGCGTGGTGCAGGTGCACGACCAGGGCGTGGACGAGGACCGGGTCTACCTGGTCATGGAGCTGGTCGACGGCGGCACGCTGCGGGACCTGCTCACCGCGCGCGGCAAGCTCGACGTGGCGTTGGCGCTCACCGTGCTGGAGAAGGTCCTCTCGCCGCTCGCCGCGGCGCACCGGGCCGACCTCGTGCACCGGGACGTGAAGCCGGAGAACGTGCTCATCGGCCCGAACGGCACGGTGAAGGTCGCCGACTTCGGCCTGGTCCGCGCCGTGTCCACGGCCGGTGTGACCAGCGACACCATGATCCTGGGCACGGTCGCCTACCTCTCCCCCGAGCAGGTCACCACGGGGACCACGGACGCGCGCAGCGACGTGTACTCGGCGGGCGTGCTGCTGTACGAGATGCTGACTGGCGCGCCGCCGTACGTGGGCGACAACGCCATCTCGGTGGCCTACCGGCACGTGAACGACGAGGTGCCGCCGGTGCCGGACGTGCCCGCCGAGGTGGCGGAGCTGGTGCGGCGGGCGACCCGCAAGGAGCCGTTCCTGCGGCCCGCGGACGCCGAGTCGTTCCTGTCCGAGGTGGAGACCGCGCGGGCGAAGCTGGGCCTGGCGCTGGTGGACGTGCCGGTGCCCGCCGCCGCGCCGCAGGCCGTCGCCGCGCCCGCCGCGCCCGCCGAGGAGGCCACGGAGCACGTGCCCGCGCCGGTCGGGCCGGCCGAGCGGACGGTGCGGGTCGAGCCGGTGCGGGTGGGCGCGGGCGTGCCGTTCGCCGAGCCCACCGTGCCGGTGCACCGCCCCAACCCGCTCGTGCCGCCGCCCACCGGCCCGCAGGGCACCCGGGCGATCCCCAGGGCGGCGCTGATCGCCCCGCCGGAGCCCCAGCCGGTCGGGCCGCAGCCGCCCCCGCCGGGCCGTCCGCGCCCCAAGAGGCCGCCGAAGAAGAAGACGCCCGAACAGCTCTACGAGGAGATGCGGGCGCGCAGCAAGCGGCAGTTCATCACGTGGATCAGCGTCGTCGCGGTGGTCGCGGTCATCATCGGCGTCACGAGCTGGTGGCTGGTGGTCGGCCGGGTTACCACCGTGCCGGACCTGGTCGGCAAGGACGAGGCCACGGCCACCGCGCTGCTGGACGAGGCGTCGCTGAAGAAGACGCTGCGCACCGAGAACAGCGACACCGTGCCCAGCGGCCAGGTGATCAGCACCGACCCGCCCGCCGGCACCGAGGCGACCCGCGGTGACCTGGTGCGGCTCGTGGTGTCCGCGGGCAAGCCGGTCGTGCCGCAGGTCAACGCCGGGGTCGAGGTCGCCGCGGCCGAGCGGGAGATCACCTCGGTCGGGCTGAAGCCGCAGCTCAACCCCGCCGAGGACGCGTTCAGCGACCGCGTGCCCAAGGGCAAGGTGGTGACGCTCAAGCCCGCGCCCGGCACGCCCGTGCCGATCGGTTCCGCAGTGACGATCGTGCTGAGCAAGGGCCCCGAGCCCAAGCCGGTGCCGAGCGTGATCGGCAAGTCGAAGGACGAGGCGTTCGCCGAGCTGAGCGCGGCCGGGTTCGAGCCGGTCGAGGGCACGCCGGAGCCGTCGGACAAGGTCGAGGGCGGCAAGGTCGTCCGCACCGACCCGCCGGCGGGCACGAACCTGCCGCCGACGAACCGCCGGGTGACCGTCTTCGTGGCCCCCGAGGGGGTGACCGTGCCGCACGTCGAGGGCAAGACGGTCAAGGAGGCGAAGAAGATCCTGGAGGAGGCCGGCCTGAAGGTCGACGTCCAGTTCAACAACCGCGACCGGGCCCGCGTGGTGAACCAGTCGGTGCGGGCCGGCGAGCGCGTGCCGAAGGACACCAAGATCACCATCATCGGGGTGTAGGCCGGGCGGCCCGGGGCGGCAAGGCCCCGGGCCACGCGACCCCGGAACCGCAGTGGCCCCCGACTCGGCGAGTCGGGGGCCACGTCGTCGATCGGGTCCGGGTCAGCTGCGCAGCATCTCCGCGACCAGGAACGCCAGCTCCAGCGACTGCTGCGTGTTCAGCCGCGGGTCGCAGGCGGTCTCGTAGCGGCCCGCCAGGTCGAGGTCGGAGATCTCCTGCGCGCCGCCCAGGCACTCGGTGACGTCCTCGCCGGTCAGCTCGATGTGGATGCCGCCGGGGTGGGTGCCCAGCCGCCGGTGCACCTCGAAGAAGCCCTGCACCTCGTCCACGATCCGGTCGAAGTGCCGGGTCTTGTAGCCGGTGGACGACTCGTGCGTGTTGCCGTGCATCGGGTCGCACTGCCAGATGACCTGGTGGCCGGAGGCGGTGACCTTCTCCACGATCGGGGGCAGCACGTCGCGCACCTTGCCGTTGCCCATGCGGCTGATCAGCGTCAACCGGCCGGGCTGGTTGTGCGGGTCGAGCCGCTCGACGTACTCGACGGCCATCTCCGGCGTGGTCGACGGGCCGATCTTCAACCCGATCGGGTTGGACAGCAGCTCGGCGAACGCGATGTGCGCGCCGTCGAGCTGCCGGGTGCGCTCGCCGATCCACAGGAAGTGCGACGACAGGTCGTACAGCCTGGGCTGGTCGCCGCTCGTGTCCAGGCGCAGCAGGGCCCGCTCGTAGTCGAGCAGCAGCGCCTCGTGCGAGGCGAAGATCTCGGTCGTGTGCAGCGACGCGTCGTTCACGCCGCACGCCGACATGAACCGCAGGCCGCGGTCGATCTCGCCGGCCAGGGCCTCGTACCGCTCGCCGGCGGGGGACTGGCGGACGAAGTCCTTGTTCCAGTCGTGCAGCCGGTGCAGGTCGGCCATGCCGGCCGTGGTCATGGCCCGCAGCAGGTTCATCGCCGCGCCCGCGTTGGCGTAGGCGCGGATCATCCGGGACGGGTCCGGCACACGGGCCTCGGGCGTCGCGACCAGCGAGTTCACGATGTCGCCGCGGTAGGACGGCAGGCCGAGCGCGTCGATGCCCGACGAGCGCGGCTTGGCGTACTGGCCCGCGATGCGGCCGATCTTCACCACCGGCAGGCTCGCGCCGTAGGTGAGCACGACGGCCATCTGCAGCAGGGTCCGGACGTTCGCGCGGATGTGCGGCTCGGTGTTGTCCGCGAACGTCTCCGCGCAGTCGCCGCCCTGCAGCAGGAACGCCTCGCCGCGGGCGACCTCGGCCAGGTTGTCGCGCAGCCGGTCGATCTCGGCCGGCACGGTGATCGGCGGCACGCTCTCGAGCACGGTCCGCACCTTGCGCACCTGCTCGGCGTCGGGCCACTCCGGCTGCTGCGCGGCCGGGCGGCTCAACGCGTCGTCCAGGCGGTCGCGCAGCTCGGGTGGCAGGGGCGGAAGCTCGGGAAGCGTGTCCACGGGCACGTCCACGGTCCAGTTCACACGTTAAAGATAGCTGCCCACATGGAGAGACGGACGCGGGTCCACGTGTGCATGATGTGGACCATGCCGGACACCCGATTGGACGATGACACGGCGGCCAGGCTCCTGCGGACCGCGGTGGACAACCTCCGGCGGGACTACCCGGCGCACTGGTCGCACGTGGTGACCGGCGACGCCGACCTGGTGCCGCAGCGGGTGCTGCACCCGATCTTCGCCGGGTCGTTCGACTGGCACTCGTGCGTGCATCAGACCTGGTTGGCGGTCCGCCTGCTGCGCCTGCGGCCCGGGATCGGGGGCGCGGACGACGCCCGCCGGGCGCTGGACTCGCTGATCACCGAGGAGCACGCCCGGGTCGAGGCGGCGTTCTTCGACGGGCCCAACGGGGGCTTCTGGGAGCGCCCGTACGGGTGGGCGTGGCTGCTGGTGCTCGATGCGGAACTCCGCACCTGGGACGCGCCGTGGGCGGCGGCGCTGCGGCCGTTGAGCGCGGTGCTGCGTGACCGGTATCTCGCCAAGGTGGCGGGCGCGCGGCTGCCGGTCCGGACCGGCACGCACGGCAACACGGCGTTCGCGACCGGGCTGGTGCTCGACGCGGCGCGGGCCGTGGGCGACGAGGAGCTGGCCGGGGCGTGCGCGGAGGCCGCGTTGCGGTGGCACCGGGAGGACGCCGGCTACGGCGGGTTCGAGCCGGACGCGGCGGACTTCCTCTCGCCCGCGCTGACCGAGGCCGACCTGGTGCGGCGGGTGCTGCCGGCCGGGGCGTTCACCGCCTGGTTCGAGGCGTTCCTGCCGAACCTGGAGGACGCGCGCTGGAAGGTGCTGCGCGAGCCGGTGCCCGTGGACGACCCCACCGACCCCCACGGCTCGCACCTGGTGGGCCTCGCGCTGTCGCGGGCCTGGCAGTGGCGCGCCGTCGCCGACGCGCTGCCCGCCGGGCACCGCTACGCCGACCTGGCCCGCACCGCCGCCGACGTGCACCGGGAGGCCGGTCTGGGGCACGTGTTCGGGCACGGCTACTACGCCGAGCACTGGCTGGGCACCTTCGCCGCCTACCTGCACCTGGGCGCGTTCACCGACCGCTGACCACCCGCGTGCCCGGCTCCACCGGCCGCCTCCCCCGGCCCCGGTCCGCTCCACCGGCCGCCTCGCCCGGCCTCGCCCCGCTGCCACCGGCCGCCTCCCCGCCCCGGTTCGCCCGGCCGCCTCGCCCGGCCCCGCCCCGCTCCACCGACGACCGGCCACTTCCCACCGCCCCGCCTCCGACGCGAAGCGCCCCCGGACCGAACCGGTCCGGGGGCGCTCGTCGATCCGGCGCGCGGCGGGATCAGCCGAAGAAGACCTCGGCCTCCTCGTAGCGCTCCAGCGGGACGGTCTTCAGCTCCGCGGTCGCCTCGGACAGCTTGACCCGGACGATGTCGGTGCCGCGCAGCGCGACCATGACGCCGAAGTCGCCCTCGGCGACCGCGTCCACGGCGTGCAGGCCGAACCGGGTGGCGAGCACGCGGTCGTAGGCGGTCGGGATGCCGCCGCGCTGCACGTGGCCCAGCACGACCGCGCGGGACTCCTTGCCGGTCCGCTCGGCGATCTCCTCGGCCAGCCAGGTGCCGATGCCGCCCAGCCGGACGTGGCCGAACGCGTCCTTCTCGCCGGAGTGCAGCACCTCCGCGCCGCCC
This sequence comes from Actinosynnema sp. NPDC004786, assembly GCF_053601135.1. NCBI lineage: Bacteria > Bacillati > Actinomycetota > Actinomycetes > Pseudonocardiales > Pseudonocardiaceae > Actinosynnema > Actinosynnema sp. NPDC004786. Next base: position 15,855 of record NZ_JBSGBG010000035.1, read on the forward strand.
TCGGGCATCGCGCCCTCGGCCACGACGATGATCGGGGCGAACTGGCGCTCGAAGCGCCGCTCCACCCACTCCACGACCTTGTCGACGCTGAACTTCCGCTCGGGGACGAGGATCACGTTCGCGCCGCCGGCCAGGCCGGAGTGCAGCGCGATCCAGCCCGCGTGGCGGCCCATGACCTCGACCACCAGCGCGCGGTGGTGCGACTCGGCGGTCGTGCGCAGCCGGTCGATCGCCTCGGTGGCGATGTGCACGGCGGTGTCGAAGCCGAAGGTGTAGTCGGTCGCGCCCAGGTCGTTGTCGATGGTCTTCGGCACGCCCACGACGCCGATGCCGTCGTCGGTGAGCCGCTTGGCGACGCCGAGGGTGTCCTCGCCGCCGATCGCGATCAGCGCGTCGACCTTGTTCGCCGCGAGCGTCTCGCGGATGCGGTCGACACCGCCGTCGATCTTGTACGGGTTGGTGCGCGACGAGCCGAGGATGGTGCCACCCCTGGTGAGGATGTCCTCCACGTCGTCGAGGCCGATCGGCTTGGTCAGGTTCTCGACCGGCCCCTGCCACCCGTTGCGGAAGCCCACGATCTCCCAGCCGTGGGTCTCGATGCCCTTGCGGACCACACCGCGGATGACCGCGTTGAGGCCGGGGCAGTCGCCACCGCCGGTGAGCACACCAATGCGCATTTGCTTAGCCAATCTCTTCTCGTGGCGAGGGTCACCCAAGACTGACACGCCCTGGATCGGTGCAGCAAGCGAGGGTCCACCTACCGGACCGCGAAACCCCGCCGCAGCCGTTCGGTCTCGATCACCTTCCACCGCGCGAGGTTGTGCCGCGCGTCGGCCAGCGCGTCGTGCGCGTCCGCGGGGGCCTGCGGCAGGCGGGGTTTGCCCACGTCCTCCCAGCGCTGGCGCAGGTCGCGGGTGAACCGGGGCAGGCAGCGCGGCAGCGCGGGCATCGGGCCCCACAGCTGCGCCAGCGCCACGTGGTCGTAGGCCGCGAACCACGCCCACAGCTCGATGTCGTCCCGGTTGGCCTTGGGGCCGCCGAGGAAGTCCAGCAGGTCGGCGCGGATCCGCTCCCGGCTGCGCCAGGCCCGGTCGGCGGGCGGCGGCAGCTGGTTCAGCACGTTCGCGCGCACCCACGGACCGGCCTTGGCCGGGTCGAACTCGGTGGAGACGGCGTAGAACTCGCGGCCTTCCTCGTCGACCACCCCGATGGAGACGAGGTCGATGGTGACCCCGTCCTCGATGAACTCACAGTCGTAGAAGAACCGCACCCCGTCAGCCTAGGGGGTCTCGGTCAGCTCGCCTTCGCCTCGGGCAGCCGGTCCGCCTCGGGCGGCTGCCCGCCGTCGCCCTGCGCCTCCTTGGCCTTGGCCGCGTAGACGTCGACGTACTCCTGGCCGGACAGCTCCATCAGGGCGTACATGATCTCGTCGGTGATGGACCGCAGCACGAACCGGTCGCCGGACAGGCCCGCATACCGGGAGAAGTCCAGCGGCTTGCCGATCTTGATCCGGATCGGGTAGGGCCGCCACATCTTCGAGCCGATGGGGTTGGCCTTGTCCGTGCCGAACATCGCGACCGGGATGACCGGCGCGCCGGACTCCAGCGCGATCCACGCGACGCCGACCTTGCCCTTGTAGAGGCGGCCGTCGGGCGACCGGGTGCCCTCGGGGTAGATGCCGAGCAGCTTGCCCTCGCGCACGATCCGCACGCCGGTGTCGAGCGCGCCCTGGGCCGCCGACGCGCTGGACCGGTCGATCGGCACCTGGCCGACGCCGGAGAAGAACCAGCGCTGGAGCCTGCCCTTCAGGCCCTTGCCCGTGAAGTACTCGATCTTGGCCGGGAAGGTGACCCGCCGCGACAGCTTCAGCGGGAGGAAGAACGAGTCGGAGACCGCGAGATGGTTGCTCGCCAGGATGGCCCCGCCCTCCTTGGGGATGTTCTCCGCGCCCTCGATGATCCGCGGTCGGAAGAACAGCTTCAGGAGCGGCCCGAGAAAGATGTGTTTCATCAACCAGTAGAGCACCGCTGGGAGCGCCTCCTCGACGTGCTTGATCCCCGCCGTCAGCCTACGGATCCGATGGCGCAAGACACAACGAAGACCCGCGCGGAAGCGGTACGGTCCCAAGGTCCACCGGCTGCCGTAACCCGCAACACAGCGGCGTCGTGCGACGATGGCACTGGCAGAGGATTGGCCTTCACGACCCGGAGGGCTGGAGCACGCCGATGAACTCCCGACGCGACTCGACCGACGGCCCGGAGGGCGTGGACGCGGCCTTCGCCGAGATCGTGGCGGGTCTGGAACGCGAAGGCGTGGGCAGGCAGAGCTGGCCCGACGCGGTCGAGCCGGACGACGCCGACGAGGCGGAGCCCGCGCGTCCCGTGCGCCCCGAGGGCCAACCCGCCGTCGCCACGGCCGACGACGACCCGGACTCGTACCCCGACGACCCGGACGACCACTACGTGCCGCCGGACCCGCCGCCGCTGCCCGCGTTGCGGCCGGGCACGATCGCGGCGCTGGTGCTGATCCTGCTGGGCGTGGTGGTGCTGCTGTTCCCGGGCCTGTTCGGCCTGACCGGCGCGGTGGGCACGCCGTTGGCCCTGGTCGTGATGTGCGCCGGCGCGGCGTGGCTGATCCTGCGCATGCGCAACACCCCACCACCGGACTCGGGCTGGGACGACGGCGCCGTCCTCTAACCCCCGCGCGTGTCCTACCTCCAGAACGCGCGTGTCCTACGTTCGCGTCACGCGTGTCCTACGTTCAGGTCGCGTGAGTCCTACGTTCGCGTCGCGTGAGTCCTACGTTCAGAACACCCGAGTTCAACACTCGCGACGTCCACGGCCGGGCGGCTGCGTGTCCTGAGCGTTGAACTCGGGGTGCCTGAACGTAGGACTCACGCGTTCCGAACGTAGGACTCACGCGTTCTGGAGGTAGGACACGCGCGTTCGGAACGTAGGACACGCGGGGTTAGGAGCCGATCAGCAGGCGGATCGTGTAGCCCTCGGGGTCGCGGGTCATGATCACGTCGCGGCACGTCCGGTGGGTCAGCCAGAGGCCCACGCCGGCCGTGGTGGTGCGGTCGGTCGGCACCAGGCCCGCCAACGGCGACGACGGCCCCTCACCCCGGTCCGTCACGGCCACCAGCACGTGCGACGGCCCCGCCCACGCCCGCAGCCGCACGGGCGGCCGCCCGTGGCACTGCGCGTTGGTCACGGCCTCGCTCGCCGCGTACACGATGTCGTCCACCTCGTCGTGGCTCAGCCGCGCCGCGCCGCACGCCGCCGTCACCGCCCGCCGCGCCTCGGCGGGCGTGGGGTCGGTCAGCTCGACCGCGGGCAGCCCGGCCTCGAACGCCGTCGGCCCGGCCGTCGGCAACGCCCACGACGTGCGGAAACGCGGGTTCGCCAGGTGCGACCCGTCCGTTCCGGCCACGTGCGGGTGCGTGCGCGCCACGTCCGCCAGCACCCGGGCCGGCGTGGTCCGCAGGTCGTACGGGCACAGCCCCCACAGCGGGAACTCGTCGAACACGTCGTTCACCGCCGCCTCGTACCGCGACCACCAGTCCCACGACGCGCCGACGCCGGGGTGCGGCACGTCGCCCACCACCCGGATCTGCGCCACGCCCGCGTACTCCGCGAACAGCTTCCGGTACGCCACGATGGCCTCGGTGGGCCGGTCGTACTGGTCGGCGCCGGCCAGGAACACGACGCCCGACGGGTCGGCCACCGCCTCGCGGACCAGGCGCTCGTTGTCCGGCCGGCACGCCACGACCACCGGCTCGCCCGCCGCCACGCCGTCGTCCACGAACGGCAGCACGATCGACCTGAAGTCGTCGTCACTGGCGTAGAAGGCGGTTTCGTGGAAGTAGCCGACGTGCCCGGTTGCCGCGCCGGTCCTCATCGGGGCTCCACGGCGCCGGAGGTGCGCATCCCGCGATGCTACGCGTTGCGGAAGGTCAACGGTGACGGCCGTTGCGCGCTGTGCGCTCGGCCACGTCCCGGGCCAGGGTCGCCACGCCCACGATCCCCGCGTCGTCGCCGAGCTGGGCGGTCCGGATGCGGGCCAACGGCCGGTGCCCGGCGCCGGTCACCACGGCCGCGTAGCGCTCCCGGGCGTCGTCCAGGAACAACGGCGCGGACTCCGACACGCCACCGCCGATCACCACGACCTCGGGGTCGTACACGTCGGCGACCAGCGCCAACCCCTCCCCCAGCCACCGCGCCAGGTCCGCCATCGCGCGTTGCGCCAGCGGGTCGCCGTCACGCGCCGCGCCCGCCACCCGACGCCCCGTCACCGCCCGCGAGTCGCCCAGCGCCTCCCGCGCCAGCACGGTCGACTGGCCGGGGTAGCGGGCCAGCAGCTCGACCGCCGTGGTGCTCAGCGCCGTGCCGCTGCAGTACCGCTCCCAGCACCCGCTCTTGCCGCACGGGCACGGCCGGCCGTCCGGCACGAGCCGCAGGTGGCCCAGCTCCGGGGCCACGCCGTGCGCGCCGCGGAACACCCGGCCGTCGATCAGCAGCGCGCCGCCGATCCCGGTGCCGATGGCGACCAGCGCGGCGATCCGCGCGCCCCGCGCCGCGCCGAACCGGTGCTCGCCCAGCGCGGCCGCGTTCGCGTCGTGCTCCAGCACCACGGGCATGCCGACGCGTCGGGAGATCCGCTCGGCCACCGGGGCCTGCCGCCACGCCAGGTGCGGCGCGAACCGCACGGTCCGCCGGTCGGAGGCCACGAACCCGGCCACGGCCAGGCCGACGGCCGCGACGCGGTGCCGGGCCGCCAGCTCGGCCACGGCCGTGCCGATGGCCTCCTCCAGCGCCTCCTCGCCGCTGGGCGTCGCCGCGCGGGCCGTGTCGAGCACCGCGCCGTCGCCGTCGACCACCCCCGCCCGGACGCTCGTCCCGCCGACGTCGACGCCGACAGTCAGCACTGCGACCGCCGCACCACGGGTATGTGCTGCACCCTGGGCTTCGCGGGTCTGCCGGGCTCGCCGTCCACCCCGGACGTGCCCGGATCGGACGTTCCCGCACCCGCAGTTCCCGCACCCGCGGTTCCCGCGCCGGCGGACGGACCCGGCGCGGGCTCGGCCAGCGCCGCCCGCAGCACCGCGATCAACCCGGCGACGTGCTCGGCGGCCTTCGCGGCCAGCTCCGACCGGTCGCCGCGGGCCAGCGCCACCGCGTTGCACAACGGGCACCAGCCGCACGCCCTGGTGTCGTGGTCGCCCTCGGCGGCGGCCACCCGGTGCAGCCACGGCTGCGCCCGCTCGGCGGCCGCGTCGAGCAGCAGGCGCAGTTCCTCGGCGAGCTTGGGGTCCACGTGCCTCACCGCATCCACAGCTCGGGGTCGGGGGCGAACCGCACCGCCAACCCGGTGTCGTCCAGCTCCGCGCCGGTCACCAGGCAGCGCCTGAGCAGCGACGGCAGCGCGACGAGCCGGCGCCTGCCGTCCACGGTGACGGCCAGGTCGTCGCCCACCCGCGCCAGGTCCAGCGACGAGTCGCCGACCGGCAGCGCGAGGCGCAGCGTGTACTCCAGCTCGCCGGTCCGCTCGACCGACAGCAGCGGTTCGTCGGCGGCGTCGCCGGCCAGCGGGTCGCGCCCCTCGTAGAGGCCCTCGGCGAGGTCCAGCAACGCGGCCGTGCCGACGGGCTCGGCGGCCCGGTGCCCCACCGCGGCGACCGGCCCGAGGTCGGCCAGCCCGGCCAGCACGGCGTCCTGCTCGGCCCGGCGGGTGCGCAGCCACGCGGCCGCCGGTCCGGGGTCGTCGCCGGGGTCGGGCACGACCCGGTTGGCCACCACGCCGTCGACCCGGATGCCCTGGAGCGCGAGCGCCGTCACGGTCCGCCTGGTCTCCGCCGCGACCACCCGCTCGGGGGTCAGCACGAGCCGCACGCTGGTCGCGGGCGAGGTCAGCAGGTCGCGCAGCTGCGCCAGGTCCTCCGCGAGCCGGCCGAGCGCGTCGGCGGTCGCGTCCCACCGCTCGACCGAGCCGCTGCCGGCGACGCCGGCCAGCAGCCCGCGCACCACCCGGCGGTGGGTGGGGAAGAGCCGTTCCAGGTAGGACGCGAACGCCTCGGGCAGCGCGAGCAGGCGCAGCGTCTCGGCGGTCGGGCCGCAGTCCACGACCACGACGTCCCACGGCCCGCCGCTCGCCAGCCGCCGCACCTCCGACAGCGCCAGCAGCTCCTCGACGCCGGGCAGGACGGTCAGCTCCTCGGCGTCCAGCTCGTCCACGCCCGCGCCGGCGAGCACGGTCCGCAGGTGGCCGCGCAGGTCGCGCCAGGCGTCGTCGACGAGCGCGCGCGGATCGACCTGGGCCGCGTGCAGACCGCCCTCGACCTCGGTCGGGTGCGCGGGCAGCGGCACGCCGAACGCGTCACCGAGCGAGTGCGCGGGATCGGTGGACACGACCAGCGCCTTGCGGCCACCGGCGGCGAGCGCGGTGGCGGTGGCGGCGGCCAAGGTCGTCTTGCCGACCCCGCCCTTGCCCGTGAAGAGCAGCAGTCGGGCGCTCATCCAGCGTTGTCCACCCGGTTTTCCACCCGTCGCTTCAGCTCCTTGAGCGCGGTGTCCATGATCATCTTCTCGGCCTTGCGGCGGAACAGGCCGATCATGGGCACGACGAGCTGCACCGACAGGGTGTAGGTGACCTCGGTCGAGCCGCCCCGCGGCGACAGCGCGTAGCTGCCCTCCTGCGACTTCTGCATCTGGCCCCGGACCAGGTGCCACGAGATCCGGCTCGGCGACCACTCGTCGTAGGCGAGCACGTACTCGTCCTTGATCGGACCCTGGTCGATGTTGAACTTGACCTGGGTCGCGCGGCCGTCCGCCCCGGTCTCCAGCACCTCGGCGCGCTTCACCCCGTTGGCCCACTCGGGGTAGGCGTCGAAGTCGGCGATGACCGCCGCGATCTCCTCGGGCGTCGCGTCGATGACGATGGACTGGGTGGACTCGTCGGCCATGCCGGGGAGGCTACCCGGTGGTTCGGCTCACCAGCGCAACACGTGGGGCGTGCCGGTGCGCTGGAAGTGGCCGACGTTGACGCACTCCGTCCAGCCGACCCGCACCCGGCGCGCCATCGGCTGGTGCACGTGCCCGAACACCGACCAGCGGGGCCGGTCGCGCTCGATCACCTTCAGCAACGACGTGGAACCCAGCTCGGGGCGGCGGGCGACCACGTCGTAGGTCAGCTCGGCCACCGCGGGCGGCACGTGCGTGCACAGCACGTCCACCTCGCCCAGGCCGGCCAGCGCCGCGCCGAACTCCTCCTCCGTGCGCAGGTAGGGCCGCCACGGACCCCGCCTGTTCGGCACGTGGCCGGGGTGCAGCAGCGCGCCGCCCGCGAAGCCGAACCTCAGGCCGCCGATCTCGGCCACCTGCCCGTCCAGCACGTGCACGCCGTCGCGGGCGAACAGCGGCCACAGCTCGGGGCTGTCCACGTTGCCCGGCGTGGCGTAGGTGGGCGCGCTCATCACCGCGAACAGCGCGGTGTACTGCTCCATGATCGCCTCTTGGACGACGTCCGCGGCGTTGTCCAGGCTCTCCCACAGCGACCGCATGTAGCGGACCGTCTCCGGCCCGAACCGGCCGCGCCGCAGCCGGGCGAACACCTCGACCTTCTCCGCGCCGAACACCCGGCCGAGGATCCCCTTGCCGTGGTCGTAGTAGTCGACGAAGTCGACCAGGTCGCCGAGCACGACCAGCGCGTCCGCGCCGTCGCCCGCGCGGGCCAGCGCCTCCGCGTTGCCGTGGACATCCGAGACGACGTGAACCCGCACGAGTCCCAAATCTACGGCAGCGGCGGCGCCACCCCGGGTGCCCGGCCGCCTTCCAAGATCATTTTTATGCCGAGCGACACCTCCTTGGCGGCCAACTGGCGTCGGCGGACCTCGCGCCGCACCCGCCGGTCGGACGCACCGGCCGGCAAGTCGGCACGCAGGAAGTAATGCAGCAGGGTGCCGTCCAGGACCGGCTCCAGCCACACCTCCATCGTTCCGACGAGCGCGCCGCCGACCGTCCAGCGCAACCCCTCAGTGCCCCGATCGGCGTATACCTCGAGGGTGAGGTCCGGCCAGAACCGCGCCCACGCGGCGGGCGGCGCGAAGGCGGCCGCGACCACCGCGGGCGGCACTGCGAGGAAGGTCTCGTCCACGACGTCGACACTGGGCACGGGAGGGAAGAGTGCCACGACACGATTACGGAACCAGGGGCCGGCCTGGTGTATCGCCGGAATCACAGGCTAGGTTTCCCCACCGGTAACAAACAACGTCCGGAGGTCGACGTGCGCGAGTTCAGCGTCCCCGCCACCGCCACTGTGGCTGCCGAGGAGAACCTCACCGACATGGTGTGGGCGAACGCGGAGCGCTTCGGCAACGCCGTCAGCTTCCGCCGTCGCGTGGACGGGACATGGGTCGACGTCACCGCCCGCGACTTCGCCGCGCAGGTCCTCGCGGTCGCCAAGGGTCTGGTCGCGGCGGGGCTCCAGCCCGGCGAGCGGGTGGGCCTGATGTCCAAGACCCGCTACGAGTGGACGCTGCTGGACTTCGCCATCTGGCACGCGGGCGGCGTCGTGGTGCCGATCTACGAGACCTCCTCGGCCGAGCAGGTCGAGTGGATCCTGTCCGACTCCTCGGCCAAGGCCGTGTTCGTGGAGACCTCCGAGCACCGCGCCACGGTCGACTCCGTCGTGGCGGGCCTGCCCGAGGTCCGGCACGTGTGGCAGATCGACGGTCCGTCCGGCGACGCGGCGGGCGCGATCGACGAGCTGACCGCGCTGGGCGCGTCGGTGTCCGACGACGACGCGCGCGCCCGGCGCAAGACGGTCGGCGCGGACGACACGGCGACCATCGTCTACACCTCCGGCACCACCGGCCGCCCCAAGGGCTGCGAGCTGACCCACCGCAACCTGCTGTCCGAGGTGCGCGGCGGGATCACCGCGTTCCCGCAGCTCATGCAGGCCGGCAACTCGCTGCTGGTGTTCCTGCCGCTGGCGCACATCCTGGCCCGCGCGCTGTCGGTGTGCGGCGTCTACACGCGGGTCACCATGGGCCACACCGCCGACGTGAAGAACCTGGTGGACGACCTCCAGTCGTTCCGCCCCACGTTCGTGGTGGCCGTGCCGCGCGTGTTCGAGAAGGTCTACAACGGCGCGAAGCAGAAGGCGCACGCGGCGGGCAAGGGCAAGATCTTCGACGCGGCCGAGGCGACCGCGGTGGCCTACAGCCAGGCGCTGGACGCGGGCGGCCCGGGGCTCGGGCTCAAGCTCAAGCACGCGCTGTTCGCCAAGCTCGTCTACAGCAAGCTCCAGGCGGCGCTGGGCGGCCGGTGCACCAACGCGGTGTCGGGCGGCGCGCCGCTCGGCGAGCGGCTGGCGCACTTCTTCCGCGGCATCGGCGTGCCCGTGCTGGAGGGCTACGGCCTCACCGAGACCAGCGCCGCGGCCTGCGTGAACACCGCGGCGGCGTTCCGGGTGGGCACGGTCGGCCGGCCGGTCGTCGGCACCGCGATCCGCATCGCCGAGGACGGCGAGATCCTGATCAAGGGCGACATCGTGTTCCGCAGCTACTGGAACAACGAGCAGGCCACGTCGGAGGCGCTGGAGGACGGCTGGTTCCACACCGGTGACCTGGGCGAACTCGACGACGACGGCTTCCTGAAGATCACCGGCCGCAAGAAGGAGATCATCGTCACGGCCGGCGGCAAGAACGTCTCGCCCGCCGTGCTGGAGGACCGCCTGCGCGCCCACCCGCTGATCAGCCAGTGCATGGTGGTCGGCGACGCGCAGCCGTTCATCGGCGCGCTGATCACCATCGACCCCGAGTTCTTCCCCGCCTGGAAGGAGCAGAACGGCAAGCCGGCGTCGGCGACGGTGGCGGAGCTGGTCGAGGACGAGACCCTGCGCGGCGAGATCCAGGCCGCCGTGGACGAGGCCAACCAGGCGGTGTCCAAGGCGGAGGCGATCAAGAAGTTCCGCATCCTGCCGGTCGACTTCACCGAGGCGGGCGGCGAGATGACCCCCAGCCTGAAACTCCGCCGCGCCGTCGTGGCGAGCACCTACAAGCAGGACATCGAAGCCATCTACACGAGCTGACCCCACCCCACCCGCGGCCTCGCCGCCGTCTGCGGAGCAGCGGCAATCAGCACAGACGAGTGGCCCGCACCCAGCGGGTGCGGGCCACTCGACCCCCAGTGATCGCGTATCCGCTGACGCGGACCCGAGAAGTTTTGTTGTCCCGGTCCCCCAACCGGGACGCTTCACAGAGTGCCCGAGCGCGCTGTCGTATCGCTGACGCGGCGATGACTCCTGCCGTCAGCGCCCGCCCTAGGCTGTGCGGCGGGAGGGCGAACGAGGGGACGCAAACGGATGGGCGCTGGGCCGTGGTTCGGCCTTCTCGGTCCACTTGAAGTGCGCATACAGGGTCAACGGGTGCCGGTGCGGGCGGGTAAGCACCGGGCGTTGCTGGCCGCCCTGGCGCTGCGCGCGGGACGTGTTGTCTCAATTGGCGAGCTGGTGTCGTTCCTGTGGGGCGACGACCCGCCGGCACGCACCCGCGGCACGTTGCAGACCTACGTCATGCGGTTGCGGCAGCTGCTGGGCGACCCGTCGTTGATCCGGACCACTTCGGACGGCTACCGGCTCGTCGTGCCGCCGGAGCGGGTGGACGTGCACCGGTTCACCACCACCGCGGGCCTGGCGCGGCAGGCCGCGCGGTCCGGTCACCCGGGCGACGCGGCCGAGCTGTACGCCGAGGCGTTGGGCCTGTGGCGCGGCCCGGCGCTGTCGGACGTGCCGTCGGAGGTGTTGCGCGACGAGGAGGTGCCGCGGCTGGCCGAGCGGCTGCTGGTGGCGCACGAGGAGCGCAACGACGTCGAGCTGGCGCTGGGCAACCACGAGCGGCTGGTGCCGGTGCTGCGGACGCTCACCACGGACCACCCGCTGCGCGAGCGGTTCTGGGCCCAGCTCATGGTGGCGCTGTACCGGGGCAGCAGGCAGGCCGAGGCGCTGGAGGCGTTCCGGACGGCCGCGCGGCTGCTGGACGAGCAGCTCGGCATCGAGCCCGGCGCGGCGCTGCGCGAGCTGCACCAGGCGATCCTGGTCGGCGACCCGAGCCTGGCCGCGCCGCCCGAGCGGGACGACCCGGACGTGCCGGACCAGCTGCCGCCGGACGTGCCGGGGTTCGTCGGCCGCGACGATCCGGTCGACCGGATCACCCGGCTGATCGCGCCGGACGAGCCGCGCACCGCGGTGCCGATCGTGGCGCTGACCGGCGGGCCGGGGGTGGGCAAGACCGCGTTGGCGGTGCACGTGGCGCACCGGCTCAAGGACCGGTTCCCGGACGGGCGGCTGTACGTGGACCTGCGCGGGTACGCGTCCGGCCCGGCCACGCCGGTGGTCGAGGTGCTGACCCGGTTCCTGCGCGCGCTGGGCGTGCCGCCGGAGCAGATCCCGGTGGACTCCGACGAGCAGAGCGGCCTGTTCCGGTCGTTGCTGTCGGGCAGGCGGATGCTGCTGGTGCTGGACAACGCGGCCGCGCCGGACCAGGTGCGCCCGCTGCTGCCCGGCGCGGCGAGCTGCCCGGTGCTGGTGACGAGCCGGGACGACCTGCGGGGGCTGATCGCCGTGGACGGCGCGCGTCGGGTCGGGCTGGACGTGTTCGAGCCGCACGAGTCGGTGGCGCTGCTGCGCCGGTCCGGGCGGGCGGCGGAGGAGCTGGCGCGGCGGTGCGGGCACCTGCCGTTGACGTTGGGCGTCGCGGCGGCGGGGGTGGGTCCCGGTTCCGTGGAGCGGTACCTGGAACGGCTCGGCGACCGGCACCCGCTCGACCTGGCCCACGCCGCGCTCACGCCGGGCGCGCGGCGGTTGTTCGCGCTGTTGAGCGTCGCGCCGGGGCCGGACTTCACGGCCGAGGCGGCGGCGAACGCGGCCGACCTGACCGTGTCGGAAGCGGCCGCGCTGCTGGGCGAGCTGGTCGCGGCACGGCTCGTGGGCGCGGACGGCGACCGGTACGCGTTCCACGAGGAGCTGGCGCGGTTCGCCGCCGAACGGGCGGAGGCGGGCGGCGAGGACGTGGGCGCGGCGCGCGTGCGGCTGCTGGAGTTCTACGTGCGGGCGGTGGACCACTGCGCCGAACTGCTGTACCCGGACCTGATGCGGCTGCCCGCGCCGGCCGGGCGGGCGGTGCGGCTGCCGAGGATCGGGACGGCGGCGCAGGCGCGGGCGTGGCTGGACGCGGAGCGGGCCAACCTGACCGCGGCGATCCGGTCCGCCGCCGAGCGCGGCCCGGCCGCGGTGTCGTGGCGGCTGGCGGACGGGCTGCGCGGCTACCTGTGGATCGGCAGGCACGTGACCGAGTGGCTGTCGACCGCGCGGTACGGGCTGGACGCCGCGCACGAGCAGCGGGACGTGGCGGGCGAGGCGGCGATGCACCAGAACCTGGGGACGCTGCACTGGCGGCTGGGCGACTTCGGGACGTCCGTCGCGCACTACACGCGGGCCGTGGAGCTGCACCGGCTGTCCGGCGACCTGGAGTCGGAGGCGGAGGTGCGCGGGAACCTCGGTGTCGTGCGGCTGGAGTCCGGTGACCTGGCGTCGGCGCGCAACGACCTGGAGACGTGCCTGGCGCTGAAGCGGGAGTCCGGCGGGTCGCGGGCGGGCGAGACGGGTGTGCTGACCGGGTTGGGCGTGCTGGCGATCGAGAGCGGCGAGCTGGCCGAGGCGGTGGACCTGCTCGGGGAGGCGCTGGCGATCAGCGTGGCGCACGGGCTGCGGGGCGGCGAGGTCACCGCGCTGACCCTGTTGGGCGTGGCGTCACAGCTGATGGGCGAGCCGCAGCGCGCGCTCGACCACCTGTCCGAGGCGTTGCGGCGGGCGACCGAGGCGGGGTTCCGCGAGGCCGCCGCGCGGGCGTTGGAGAGCACGGCGTCCGTGCGGGTCGACCTCGGCGAGTACGCCGAGGCTCTGGACCTGGCCGACCGGGCGTTGGCCGAGCTGCGCGAGGACGGCGACCAGCGGATCACCACCAACGTGTTGGTGGTGATGGCCTCGGCGAACCGGGGCCTGGGCTCCCTGCGCACGGCCGACGAGCAGTTCCAGCAGGCGTTGACCAAGGCGCGCCGGATCGGCTACCTGCCGGGCGAGGCGCGTGCCCTGGTGGGCCTGGCCGGCGTGCGCCGGCTGCTGGGGCAGCTGGACGAGGCCAAGTCCCTCGCCACCCAGGCGGTCACCCTGACCACCCGCCTGGGCCTGCGCGTCACCGAGCAGTCCGCCCGCGCCGAACTGGCCGCCGTCCACCAGTCCCTCCCCACCGACCCCCCGTGAGTCCAACCTCCAGAACGCGTGTGTCCTACGTTCGCGTCGCGTGTGTCCTACGTTCAGGACACCCGAATTCAACGCTCGGAACACGCGCCCGGCGACGACCACCCGACCTGAACGTTGAACTCGGGTGTTCCGAACGTAGGACTCTCGCGTTCCGAACGTAGGACACGCGCGTTCTGAACGTAGGACACGCGGGGGTTGGGGGGACGACTCACGCGGGGGCGTTGATCAGGGTGGCCAGGCGGTCGGCCAGGTCGTCCCAGCGCCAGTTCGCGGTGACCCACTCACGGCCCGCCGCGCCCATCTTCGCGGCGGCGCCGGGGTCGGCGAGCAGCCCGGCCACGGCCTCGGCCACCTCCGACACCTCCCGCCCGTCCACCACGCGCCCCGTCACGCCGTCCCGCACGGTCTCCGGCGCTCCGCCCGAACGCCCCGCCACGACGGGCAGCCCGGTGGCCGACGCCTCCAGGTACACGATGCCCAGGCCCTCGACGTCCAACCCCCGCCCCCGCGTCCGGCACGGCATCGCGAACACGTCACCGGCGTTGTAGTGCGCGGGCAGCTCCTCCCACGGCACGGACCCGGTCAGCACCACGTGGTCCGCCACGCCGACCGACTCCGCGAGCCGCGCCACGGTCCGCCGGTACGGCCCACCGCCCACGAGCAGCAACGCCGCGCCCGGCACCCGCCGCCGGATCTCCGGCAACGCCCGCACCAGCACGTCCTGCCCCTTGCGCGGCACGAGCCGCGACACGCACACCACCACCGGCCGGTCGCCCAGCCCGTACCGGGCGCGCATCTGCTCCCGCGCCGCGGCCGACGGCGCGAACACCGACGTGTCCACCCCGGACGGCAGGTGCTCCAACGCCGCCAGCGGACCGAACGCCGCCGCGAACCGCGACCGCGTGTACCGGCTCACGAACGTCACCACGTCGGCGTCCGACCCGATGCGCCGCAACGCCTGCCGCGCGCCCGGCAGCATGGACCACCCGACCTCGTGCCCGTGCGTGGACGCCACCACCCGCGAGGCCCCGGCGGCACGCAGCCGTGACGTCATCAACGCCAGCGGGGCCGCCGCCCCGAACCACACGGCGTCGCAGCGCGCTCCGCGCAGGATGTCCGCCGCACGGCGCACGACGTCCGGGGTCGGCAGCATCAACGTCCCGGGGTGCCGCACCACCTCGAACGGCTGCACCGCGTCGAACTCCGGGTGCGAGCCGGCGGGCGACTCCCAGGACGGCGCGTACACCACCAACTCGGGCAGCCGCACGGCCAGCGCGTGCAGGTAGGACTGGATGCCGCCGGGCCGTGGCGGGAAGTCATTGGTCACCAACAGGGTCCGACGCACGCGACCACGTTACGGGAACGACCGCCGCAGGAACTCCTGCCACCCGCGCACGAGCGCCGCGGTGTCCCGCCCGGTGACCTCCAGCAGCACGGAGTCCACTTCGGACGCCCGAACCCGCGCCAGCCGCCGGTACAGCGCCACCAGCCCCGGCTCCCCCAGCCACGACGCCAGGTACAGGTTCAGCGACCACGCCTGCTGGTAGGCCAGCTCCATCGCGCCGCCGCGGAAGTCGGCGTCCGACGGCAACGCCGACGGCAGCCCTTCCCGCACCCGCGCGGCCAGCAGCGGCGCGCCCTTGGCCAACGGCACGTCGCTGCGCCGGTACCCCACGTAGTCCGCGAACCCCTCCAGCACCCACATCGGCGCGCCGTCCACGGTCTCCCCCCGCGCGGCGACGTGCGTGATCTCGTGCCGCAACAGCACCCGCAACGCCAACGGCGACAACGCGCCGGCGCTCCCCGGGTTCAGCACCACGCGCTGGCCGCGGGCGGTGCGCGTCCCCCGGTCCACCCGGTCGGCCACCGCGACGCCGGCGATCGACCCGGTGGCGAAGCCCGGCCCGACCAGCGCCACCATCTCGTCCGGGCTCGCCGGGACCAGCACGGCCACCTGCCGCGACCACGCCGGCCCCCACACCTCGGTCACCGCCGCGACCGCGCCGTCCAGCTCCGCGAGCACGCGGGCGGCCAGCGCCTCGCCGCCGGGGTGGCTCAGCACGAACCCGCCCGCGCCGGTCAGCACCCGGCACGGCCCGAAGTCCCACGGCCCGCGCCAGGTGCGCTTGCCCAGCGGCTCCAGCGCGGTGTCGGAGTGCAGGTACCAGCGGTCGCCGCGCCGGGTGAACAGGTAGGCCAGGTCCTGGCCGCTCGGCTCCGCGTCCACGCCCCGCAGCCGGTACGACAGCCGCACGCCGGGAGCCCACACCTCGTCCGCGGCGGGCAGGTCCAGCGCCGAGACGTCGGTCTCGCCGGCCAGCCCGTAGGCCCAGCCGGCCAGCGGCACCTCGGCGAGGTTGTGGAACAGGTCGCGCTGCCGCTGCCGGAACGCGGCGTCGGCCGACGGGTCGAGGTCCGCGGTGAACGCCGCCTCGTCGCGCTCCAGCACGGCCCGCGCCCGGCGGTCGAGCAGCGACCGGACCGCGTCCGCGCGCGAGGTGGCCGCGGGGTGCGCCGACGCCGAAGGCCCGTTCGGGGTCGCCGGGGCCACGGCCGTGACCAGCCCGGCGAGGAAGGTCACCGCCACCAACGCGGCCAGCACCACCCGAACGCGGCTCACGGGCCTCCCCAGTCGTCGGCAGGGCCGCCCCGGTCGGGGTCGGACCCCGTCCAGGATGGCCCTGCCGGACGACGCGTGTCAGCCCGCGATGCGGCGCATCGCGTAGATGGAGCCGGGGCTCTCCAGCGGCACGACCTTGACCGGCACGCCGTCGGTGGACGCGTGCACGACGCGCGCGTTGTCCACCGCCATGGCCACGTGGTTGCCGCCGTTGTAGATGATCAGGTCGCCGGGGCCGACCTCGCCGCGGCTGATCGGGCGGCCGGCGCCCGCCTGGCCGCCGGAGGTGCGCGGGATGGTCACGCCGGCGTAGGCGTAGGCCTTCGACGTCAGGCCGGAGCAGTCCCAGCGGTCCGGGCCGGTCGCGCCGTACAGGTACATGTCGCCCTGCTGCTCCAGCGCGAACTGCAGCGCGATACCGGCGGCGCCCGCGGGCACGTTGGTGGTGGTGACGCGCTCGCCGACGCTGCTCAGCGTGTTGCGCTCCTGCGCGGTGAGCTGGTTGAGCTGGTTGCGGACCTCGGTGATCTGGCCCTGCAGCTCGGTCTGGCGCTTGCGGATGTCCTCGGCGATCCGGTTCGCCTCGTCGGTCGCGGCCTGCGCGCGGCTCTGGGCGTCGGCCGCCTTCTGCCGCGCGTCCTCGGCGGCGTCGACCGCGCCGGAGAGCCGCACCAGCGCCTCGTTGTTGTCCGACGCGAGCACGCCCAGCGCCGACATGCGGTTCAGGAAGTCCTGCTGGGAGTCGGACACCAGCAGCGCCGACAGCTGGTTGAACCGCGCGCCCTCGAACGACGCCTCGGTCAGCTTGTCGACCTGGACCCGGAAGGTCTCCTCGTCGGCCTTGGCCTGGTCGCCCGCCTGGGTCGCCTGCGCCAGGTCGGCGTTGGCCTTGTCGAGCTCCGCCTGGTTGGCGTCGCGCTGCTCTTCGGCGCGCAGGAGCTCCTCGTTGAGCTTCGTGGCCTGCTCGGCCAGCTCGTTGTACTTCTTCAGCGCCTCGGAGGCGTTCGCGGGGGTGTTCGGCTGGGCTCCGGCGGGTACGGGCTGGACGCCCACCGCGGCAGCGGCCACCGCCGTGGCCGCCATCGCCCCGCGCAGGCCGCGCTTGAGTCGTTGCGACGCCACAGTCGCGTGTGTCTCCTTCGTCTGAACCGCCTACCGGTCGAGCGCGTGACGCGACCCGACTGGAGCACTGCTTGGCGAGTGTTCCGGCTCGGCTCCCCGACAGGCCGATTCGGCGGTGAACCCGCGTCGCGGCCCAGGATGGACCACTGCCCGCCGCGAGATCTCGGCTAGGTTACGAAAAGTGAGGTGCTTCGTCCACTAGCGGGGCAAGGAATTCCCGTCAGGGATCCGAAAGTTCACGATCGGTCGAGCTGTGACCTGCTCGTGTGACCACAGGTGGTGTTAAAAACACGATCTGTGTCACACGCGGATCAAGCGGGCCAGGAGCACCGCGGACGGCACCGGGTGCGCGCCCCGCCGGCGGACGGAGTCCGCCACCGCCCGATCGGACGTCACCACGACGACCGGACGGCCCTCCGGCTCGGCCGTCACCAACGCCCGGATCACGTCGTCGGCGAGCACGCCGGGATCGCTGAACAACACCCGGACCCCGCGCGGCGCCGACGTCGGCACGGCCACCACGCCCGCGCCGTCGAACACGAGCGTGACCTCCGCGCCGGTGCGCGCGGCCAGCACCGCCAACTGGTGCACCAGCCGGTCGCGCTGGTCCGACAGCGACAGTTCCGGGTAGCCGGTCTTGGTGACGTTGTAGCCGTCCACGATCAAGTGAACGGCGGGCAGCGCCAGCAGCCGGTCCAGCGCCGCCGGATCCTCCACCCGGCCGACCGCGCCCTGCGCCGCGCTCGCGCCGCGCACCAGGTCCGCGGGCCGCGGCCCCGCGCCGCCCAGCGCCAACTCCCGGCGCAGGCCGTTCACCGCGCCGTCGAGCGTGTCCACGAGCAGCGCCAACCGCACCTCGTCGGCCTGGCGCGCCTCCTTGGCCGACTGGCGGGCGACCTCGGCGTCCGACTCGGCGCGCTGCGCCTTGGCGCGCTCGGTCTCGGCGCGTTCGCGTTCGCGGTCCCGTTCGGCGGTCAACCGGCGCAGCGCGGCGTCCGCCTCGGCACGCACCCGTTCCACCTCGGCCGCCGCCGACTCGGCCCGGTCCTTGGCCTCGCGCAGCCGCACGCCCTGCTCCCGCAACCGCTTGCGGAGCCGTTCCAGCTCGGCCTCGGCCTCCTGGCGGATCTTGTCCACCGCGCCGCCCGCCTCGGCCCGCTCCGCCTTGAGGCGTTCCAGCTCCACCTCCAGCCGCTCGGCGCGCTGCACGGCCAGGTCCCGCTCGGACCGCAGCGCCGCGTCCGCCGCGCGCCTGCCGACCAGCTCGATGAAGTGCGCCGCGACCTCCTCGCCCTGCAGGATCGCGGCCGCGCCCGCCGCCACCGGGTCGGGCGAGGTCACCTCCAGCACGGCGGGCCGGTTGCGGCGCAGCCACTCCACCACGGCCGCGCGGAAGTTCGAGGACGACTTCAGCCCGCCCAGGAGCGCCGGCCCGCCCAGCCGGGCGCGCTTGGTGGGCGCGAACCGCGCCACCGCGCGCAGCGACTGCGGGATGTCGACCTTCGCCAGGTCCCCCAACGCGTCCGCGCTCAGCTCGGCGAGCCGCGCGCGCAGCGGCTCGGGCAGCGCGCCCCAGTCCACAGTGGACTCGACGGCCTGGTCGGGCTCCAGGTCGTCGGCGCCGGCCGCGGGTTCGGTGGGGTCCTGCACCCGTACAGGCTAGCTGTGCCGGCACGGGACGCCTCCCCCGTCGTGATCCGGGACTGTCGGTGGTCCGGGCTACCGTGCGCCGCGATGACTACTCAGCTCACGTTCGACGAACTGGGCACCCCGCTGCGCGAGACCACGTTCGTCGTGTTCGACCTGGAGACCACCGGCGCCCGGGCCGACGAGGACGCGATCACCGAGATCGGGGCCGTGAAGGTGCGCGGCGGGCAGGTGATCGGCGAGTTCGGCACCCTCGTCGACCCCGAGCGGGGCATCCCGCCGCAGGTCGTGGCCCTGACCGGGATCACCCAGCTCATGGTGACCGGCGCGCCCCGGCTCGGCACCGTGCTGCCCGCGTTCCTCGAGTTCGCCGCCGGCGCGGTGCTCGTGGCGCACAACTCCGGGTTCGACGTCGGCTTCATCAAGGCCGCCTGCGCCCGCCTCGGGTACACGTGGCCCAAGCCGACGGTCGTGTGCACGGTGAAGCTGGCCCGGCGGGTGCTCAGCCGGGACGAGGCCCCGAGCTGCCGGCTGTCGGCGCTGGCCCAGCTGTTCGGCGTCTCCGTGCGGCCGAACCACCGGGCGCTGATCGACGCGCGCGCGACCGTCGAGGTGCTGCACCACCTGCTGGAACGCGTCGGCTCGGTCGGCGTGCACTCGCTGGAGGAGCTGGTCGCCTACCTGCCCGAGGTCACGCCCGCCCAGCGCCGCAAGCGCACGCTCGCCGCGCACCTGCCGTCCACCCCGGGCGTGTACCTCTTCCGCGGGCCGTCGGAGGAGGTGCTGTACGTCGGCACGGCGTCGGACCTGCGGCGGCGGGTGCGGCAGTACTTCACCGCGAGCGAGGGCAGGCGGCGGCTGCGGGAGATGGTGGCGCTGGCCGTGCGGGTGGACGCGGTGGAGTGCGCGCACTCGCTGGAGGCCGAGGTGCGGGAGCTGCGGCTGCTGACCGCGCACAAGCCCGCCTACAACCGCCGGTCGAAGAACCAGGGGCAGGCGTGGTGGCTCGTGCTCACGGAGGAGGCGTTCCCGCGCCTCTCCGTGGTCCGCACGCCGCGCGCGGGCGCGCTCGGGCCGTTCCGGTCGCGGCGGCTGGCCGAGACCGCCCTGGAGGCGGTGCTGGAGGCCGTGCCGCTGCGGGCGTGCTCGATCCGGATCCCGGCGCGCAACGCCTCCGCCACGCCGTGCGCGCTGTTCGAGCTGGGCCGGTGCAAGGCCCCGTGCGCGGGACGGCAGTCGGTGGACGAGTACTCCCCCGCCGCCGACGCGTTCCGGCGGCTCGTCTCGGGCGTCGACGCCACACCGCTGCGGGGGCTGACGGCCCAGATCGACGCGCTCGCCGAGGCGCACCGGTTCGAGGACGCCGCCGCCCGCCGCGACCGCATGTCGTCCCTGGTCCGCTCGCTGGACCGGGCGCAGCGGCTGGCGGGGCTGGCCGCGTTGCCCGAGGTGGTGGCCGCCCGGCCGGACGGGGACGGCGGGTGGGAGTTCGCCGTGGTGCGGCACGGGCGGCTGGCGTCGGCCGGGGTGGCGCGCCGGGGCACGCGGCCGATGCCGGTGGTGGACGCGCTGGTGGCGTCGGCCGAGACGGTCGTCCCCGGCGAGGGTCCGCTGCTCGGCGCGCCCGCCGAGGAGGTCGGCGTGGTGCTGCGGTGGATCGACCGGCCGGGCACGCGGCTCGTCCACTGCGACCGCCCCTGGACCTCCCCCGCGTCCGCCGCCGGGGCGTGGCGGGAGTGGGTGGCGCGCGCCGAGGCCGGTCGGGACCAGTACCGGGTGGCGGGCCACTAGCATGAGCGCGGTCGAGACCCCGACGACTTGTGGAGGACCGCTGTGATCACCGCGATCGTGCTGATCCAGGCCGCCGCCGAGAGCATCCCGGACGCGGCGCAGGCGATCGCCGACATCGAGGGCGTGACCGAGGTCTACTCGTGCGCCGGTGACGTCGACCTGATCGCCCTGGTCAAGGTCGCGCGGCACGAGGACCTGGCCGACCTGGTGCCCGGCCACATCTCCAAGGTGCCCGGCGTGCTGAACACGGACACCCACATCTCGTTCCGGTCGTACTCCAAGCGCGACACCGACGCGGCATTCGCCATCGGTCTCGAAGACGCCTGATCGGATGACCCGCCGACCACCCGTTTTTGTCGGACCTGGCCGGCAGGATAAAACCAGGGCTCCCCTGGGCGGGGACCCCTGCGAAGCATGGGCGGGCGCAGCGCGGCCGCGGCGAACGGCGGCCCGGCCGGGGTGCGGCTGAGCCGCCCGTTGGGGCGCGACGCGACCGGGCGAACTGCGGGAAGGCCCGGCGAGCGGCGCAGGAGTGCGGCCGGGCCGAAGTGCGACCGGGCCGAAGTCGGCCGGCGAAGCGCGAGCAGGTCACGGCGGCGCGGGAAGCGCGCGGCCCGGTGGAGCAGGCCCGGCGAGCAGCGCAGGGTGCAGCCGGGCGCGAGCACGGTAGGGCCGGCCGGTCACCTCACCTTGTGTCCCGACGCCACGAACCCGACACGACAAAAGGCCCCCGTCACCGGCAACCCGGTGCGGGGGCCTTCCGTCGAACGGTCAGTCCTCCGGCTGAGCCGGCTTCCCGGCCAGCTCGCCCGCGGACTTGTTCTCCGCGCTCAGGGCGTCCGCCGAGACGCCCCGCTCCGCCCGCGCACGGGCCAGGGCGGCGGTCTCCTCCGGCGGGTCCGGGGTCAGGAAGCTGCCCGGCACCGGGTGCCCGGCCGACCCCAGCTTGTTCATCTTCTTCGGCACCGACGCGCCCTGGTAGGCCAGCGGCAGCGGGTGGCCGTGCTCGTCCACCGGGCCCAGCGGCTGGTGGACCTCGATGAACTCGCCGTGCGGCAGGCGCTTGATGATGCCCGTCTCCACGCCGTGCTCCAGCACCTCGCGGTCCGCCCGCTGCAAGCCGATGCAGATCCGGTAGGTGATGAAGTACGCCACCGGCGGCACGATCAGCATGCCGATGCGGCCCATCCACGTCATCGCGTTCAGCGAGATGTCGAACTTCATCGCGATGATGTCGTTGCCGCCCGAGAGCAGCAACACCATGAAGTACGAGATCGCCATGACACCCAGCGACGTCCGGACCGGCACGTCACGCGGGCGCTGCAGCAGGTTGTGGTGCGCGTAGTCCTTGGTCAGCTTGCGCTCGATCCACGGGTACACCGCCGCGATGCCGGTCAGCAGCGGCAGGCCCAGGAGGAACGGCAGGAACGGCGCGGGCACCGTGTAGTTGCCCAGGTACAGCTCCCACGCGGGCCACAGGCGGATCAGGCCGTCCGTCCAGCCCATGTACCAGTCGGGCTGCACGCCCGCCGACACCTGCGCCGCGTTGTACGGGCCGAAGTTCCAGATCGGGTTGATCTGGAAGATGCCGCCCATGATCGCCGTGACGGCGACGACCACCGCGAAGAACCCGCCGCCCTTGGCCGCGAACACCGGCATGATGCGCACGCCGACGACGTTGGTCTCCTTGCGGCCCACGCCCGGGAACTGCGTGTGCTTCTGGTACCAGACCACGCCCAGGTGCACCGCGATCAGCGCCAGGATGATGCCCGGGATGACCAGGATGTGCAGCGTGTAGAGCCGCGGGATGATCTCCGTGCCCGGGAACTCGCCGCCGAACGCCAGCCAGTTGATCCACGTGCCGACCACCGGGAACGAGATCAGCAGCGCCGCCATCACCCGCAGGCCGGTGCCGGACAGCAGGTCGTCGGGCAGCGAGTAGCCGAGGAAGCCCTCGATCGCGCCCAGCATGAACAGCACGACGCCGATGACCCAGTTGATCTCACGCGGGCGGCGGAACGCGCCCGTGAAGAAGATCCGGAACATGTGCACGACGATCGCGCCCATGAACAGCAGCGCCGACCAGTGGTGGACCTGGCGCACGAACAGGCCGCCGCGCACCTCGAACGAGATGTGCAGGGTGGACTCGAACGCCCGGGACATCTCGATGCCCTGGAGGTTCACGAAGCTGCCGTTGTAGACGACCTCCTCCATCGAGGGGTCGAAGAACAGCGCCAGGTAGGTGCCCGACAGCAGCAGGACGATGAAGCTGTACAGCGCGATCTCGCCGAGCAGGAACGACCAGTGCGTCGGGAAGACCTTGTTCAACTGCTTCCGCACGCCGGAAGCCATGTGGAACCGGTCGTCGGCCCACTTGGCGGCGCCACCCGCCACGCGGGCGCCGGCGCCCTGCCGCTTCGTCGGCGTGGTGATGCCGCTCATGACTTACGCTCCCAGAACGCCGGACCCACGGCCTCGATGAAGTCCCCGCGGGCAATCAAGTATCCGTCCTCGTCCACCGTGATCGGAAGCTGCGGCAGGGCGCGGGTCGCGGGGCCGAACCGGGGCTTGCCGTAGTGGAAGACGTCGAACTGCGACTGGTGGCACGGGCACAGCAGCAGACCGGTCTGCTGCTCGTACAGCGAGGTCGGGCAGCCCAGGTGGGTGCAGATCTTCGAGTACGCGTAGAAGTCGCCGTAGTTGAAGTCCTCCTGGCCGGCGCGCTTGACCACCGACTGGCCGGGGCGCAGGCGGATGAGCATGACCGGGCTGTCGGCCCGCTTCAACGCGTGGACCAGGGCTTCTTCGTCGTCGCGCTCCGACTCGCGGAACGGGAACACCGTTTCGAAACCGCCGGCGTCCAGGTCCTCCGGGCGGATCAGCGCGACCTCGTGGAAGTCGCCCGTGTGCCGGCGCAGGTAGACCTTCTCGCCGTTCTCGGACTTCCACGCGGTGTGCCACAGCGAGTCCTTCGAGTCGCTGTCCGCCCACGGGTTCTTGATCAGGCCGCCGAGCGGCACCGCCAGCACGCCGAGGCCGAACACGCCCGCGCCCAGGCCCGCGGTCCGCTTGATGAGCGACCGGCGGCCGATCGTGGAGCGCTCGCCCGCGTCGGCGAGCTGCGCGAGGATCGTGGCCTTGTCCACCTCGGCCGACCCGCCGTCGTGGCGCTGCTGGACGGCCAGCTCCTCCGGGATGAACTTCTTCGTGTACAGCAGCGCGCCGACACCGAGGCCGAGGATCGACAGGCCCAGGGTGAAGCCGATGACCGGCGTGTAGAGGCTGTAGAGGAAGTGGTCGCCGCCGCTGTTCGGCGCCTCGTACTTCCACGGCCACCAGATGAACGCCACCAGGAACGCGAGGCCCGACACCGCCGCGATGGCGAACCACAGCGCCACCAGGCGCTCGGCGCGCTTCTCCGCGCGGGTGCCCTTGACCGGCCACCGGTCCTCGTAGTGGACGAGCTCCACGCCGTCCAACCGGCCACCGAGCTTGACCAGCTCGTCCCGGCTCATCCCGGCGAGTTCGGCCTCGTCGGGCAGCTCGTTCGGCTTCACGCCGCTCATGCCTTGGCTCCGATCCAGAGGGTCACGCCGATGAGTGCGGCGATCCCCACGATGAACGCGATCAGACCCTCCGATACCGGCCCGAGGCCGCCGAGGGGGGCGCCGCCGGGGTTGTTGTTCCCGTCGGTCACCGACTTGATGTAAGCGATGATGTCCTTCTTCTCCTCCGGCGTGAGCTGCCGGTCGGAGAACTTCGGCATGTTCTGCGGGCCCGTGAGCATCGCGGTGTAGAGCTGCTCCTCGGTCACGCCGTCCAGCTCGGGCGCGAACTTGCCGGACGACAGCGCCCCGCCGCGACCGGTGAAGTTGTGGCACGCCGAGCAGTTGAGCCGGAACAGCTCGCCGCCGCGGGCCGGGTCCTCGCCGCGCAGCGCCTCACCGCGCTCCTCGGGGGTCTGCGGGCCGCCGCCGCGGGACTGGATGAACGCGCCGATCGCGTCCACCTCCTCCGGCGTGAACTTGGCGGGCTTGCGCTGCGCCTGCGCCTCCTGGCGGGCCATCGGCATGCGGCCGGAGGAGACCTGGAAGTAGACGGCGGCCTCGCCGACGCCGATCAGGCTCGGGCCGCGGTCCTCGACGCCGTCGAGGTTCTTGCCGTGGCAGCTGATGCAGGTGTTGTTGTAGAGCTGCTCGCCCAGTCGCACCTGCGCCGGGTCGTCCTGCGCCTGCGCGGTCTGCGGCTGCGGCGCGAGGGCGCTGAACAGGAAGCCCGCGGCCAGCAGCGCGAAGCCCAGCGCGAGCAGGCCCGAGATCCGCCTGCGCAGCTTGGTGCTGCGCTTCCGGGCCCGTGTGGTGTTGGTGGTCATGTGTGCGGCAACCCTTGCTGGTGTGAGTTCGGGGTTCGAGCTGGTCAGGGCACGATGTAGATGACGGCGAACAAGCCGATCCAGACGACGTCGACGAAGTGCCAGTAGTACGACACGACGATCGCGGAGGTCGCCTGCGCGGGCGTGAACTTGCTCAGCTTCGTGCGGACCAGCAGGTAGCCGAACGCGATCAGACCACCGATCACGTGCAGGCCGTGGAAGCCGGTCGTCAGGAAGAACACCGTGCCGTAAGCCGAGCTGGGGATCGTCGTGCCCTCGTTCACGAGGGTGACGTACTCACCGGCCTGACCCGCCACGAAGATCGCGCCCATGATCAGCGTCACGAGGTACCAGCGACGCAGACCGAACACGTCACCCCGCTCGGCGGCGAACACGCCCCACTGGCACGTGAACGAGGAAGCCACCAGGATGATCGTGAAGAACAGCGCGTAGGGCACGTTCAGGTGGGTCGGCTCTGGTGGCCAGTGCCCTTCGTTCTGGGCCTTCACCGTGAAGAACATGGCGAAGAGCCCCGCGAAGAACATGAGCTCACTGGACAGCCAGACGATCGTGCCGACGCTGACCATGTTCGGGCGGTTCAGCGAGTGCACGCGCTGGCCGATTGAGGGCGCTGCCGTTGTCACACGACGCATTATTGCTTGCAGGTTTTCGTCCCGCCCATCGGGTCCGGGGCACGTACGCAGGTCATCTGGGTCACACGCACGGTGAGGACGGTCATGGGGTTGTTGAGCCGGTGGCGTGATCGCCGGGCGCGGCGGGGTGTACCCGCACTGGAGATCGATTCACCGGGGCTCGCGGTGGTGGTGGAGGCGTTCGACATCGCCGAGGCCGACTCGGCCGCGCTGGCCCGGTCGCCGCGCTGGCGGCCCGAGGAGCCCGCGGTGCTGCGCCACCACCTGGAACTACCCCCTGACCAGGTCGAACGCGCCCGGGAGCTGCTCGCGGCGGACGGCTGGGAGCTGCGTCACGACGGTCGCTGGCACGCGTTGCGGGTGCAGCGGCTCGACGCGCTGGGCTGCGCGCAGGAGCGGGCCCGGATGGCCGGGCTGGCCCAGCGGCTGGGCGGCGACTGGATCGGGTGGGACGCGCTTCAGGTCGCGGCGCGCCAGGCGGATAACATCAGCGTCACCTGGCACCCCGACCCGCCGGAGGACCGCGCCGATGAGCACGCAGACGACCAGGATCCTGGTGTTCAGCCACCGCCCCGAGGTGCGTGAGACGATCATCACTGCGGTGGGTCGCCGTCCCGCGCCCGACCTGGGCCGCGTCGAGTACGTCGAGGTGGGCGCGATCGCCGACGTCCTGTACGAGATGGACAACGGCGGCGTCGACCTGGCCATCCTGGACGGCGAGGCGCAGCCGACCGGCGGCATGGGCCTGTCCCGCCAGCTCAAGAACGAGATCACCGACTGCCCCCCGATCGTGGTGGCCGTCCGCCGCAAGGACGACCGGTGGCTCGCGACGTGGTCGCAGGCGGACGCGGTGCTGGTGCACCCGCTCGACCCGCTGGCCGCCGCCGAGACCGTGGCCGAGGTGCTGCGCTCGACGTCGTTGCCCGTCGTCCGGGGCTGATGACGCCGTGGAGCGCACCTGGCCGTTACTGCTGAACCAGCTCGTCGACCGGGTCGACCTGTCCGAGGACGACACCGCGTGGGCGATGGACCAAGTGATGTCCGGCGCGGCGACCCCGGCCCAGATCGCCGCCTTCGCGGTGGCGCTGCGCGCCAAGGGCGAGACGCCGGAGGAGGTCGACGGCATCGCGTCCATGATGCTGCGGCACGCCCGGCGGTTCACCGTGGAGGGGCGTGCGGCGGACATCGTGGGCACCGGCGGTGACAGCTCCGGCTCGGTGAACATCTCGACCATGGCGGCGGTCGTCGCGTCCGCCGCGGGCGTGCCGGTGGTCAAGCACGGCAACCGCGCCGCGTCGTCCAAGTGCGGCACGGCGGACGTCCTGGAAGCGCTGGGCGTGGCCATCGACCTGCCGCCGCTCGGGGTGCAGCAGACGGTCGAGGAGCTGGGCATCGGCTTCTGCTTCGCGCCGGTGTTCCACCCCGGCTTCCGGCACGCGGGCGCGCCGCGGCGCGAGATCGGCATCCCCACGTCGTTCAACCTGCTCGGCCCGCTGACCAACCCGGCGCAGCCGAAGGTCGGGTTGGTCGGGTGCGCGCGGGTGGCGTTCGCGCCGCTCATCGCGGGCGTCTTCGCGCGGCGCGGCAACACGATGCTGGTCGTGCGCGGTGACGACGGGATGGACGAGATCACCACGACCACCACGACGTCGGTGTGGATCGCGGACGGCGGCGAGGTGCGGACCGACCGGATCGACCCGTCGGCGCTGGGCATCGCGCCGGCCTCGGCGGACGACCTCAAGGGCGGCGACGCCGCGGTGAACGCCGAGGTCGTGCGCGACCTGGTGGCGGGGAAGCCGGGCCCGGTGCGGGACGCGGTGCTGCTGAACGCGGCGGGCGTGGTGGCCGCGCACCGCGGGCTCTCGGCCGACCTGCACGCGGACCTCGCGGGCGCGCTGGGCGAGGTCGCGGAGGCGGTCGACTCCGGCGCGGCGGCGGACCTGCTGCGGCGCTGGGTGGCGCGGTCGTCGGAGCTGAAGACGGCCCTCGCCGACGCCTGACGCACGGCCCGTCACGACGTGGCGACCGTCCGGCACGGAGCCGTGGCCCACCGGCCCGGTGGTCGGGTCCGTGAAGTCCGCCTCGCGGGTCCGGGTGCACGCCTCCGGGTGACGCGCGTCGGCACGCGGCGGCCGTCCCGGCGCCCGGACGGTCGAGAGTGGACCCGCCGAGGGCGTCGCCCGACCGTGCGCCGAACACCCGGCGTGACGGACCCGGCCGAGACTACGACCACCTTTTCACCGCCGCGCAACAGCGGCAGGTCATGCTGTCACCATGCTCTACACGGTGATGAAGCGAGTGGTGGCGCCCACGGCACGGCTGGTCTACCGGCCGACGGTCGAAGGACTGGAGAACGTGCCCGCCCGCGGTCCGGTGATCCTCGCGCCGAACCACCTGTCGTTCATCGACAGCATCGTCATCCCGATGGTGGTGCCCCGCCGGGTCTCGTTCCTGGCCAAGGCCGAGTACTTCGACGGCAAGGGCGTGAAGGGCGCGCTCTCCCGCTACTTCTTCGGCTCCCTGGGCCACGTCCCCGTGCGCCGCGGCGTCGGCCGGGCCGCCAGGGCGTCCCTGGACACCGCCAAGGAGATCCTGGACCGCGGCGGGGCGTTCGCCATCTACCCGGAGGGCACGCGCTCGCTGGACGGCCGCCTGCACCGGGGTCGCACGGGCGTGGCGCGCATGGCGCTCGAGTCAGGCGCGCCGGTCGTCCCGGTCGGGCTCATCGGCACCGACCAGGTGCAGCCGGTGGACCGCAGGTTGCCGCGCGTGCGCCCGGTGACCGTCCGGTTCGGCGAGCCGCTGCGCTTCGACCGCTACGCGGGCCTGCACGAGTCGCTGCCGGTGCTGCGCTCGGTCACCGACGAGATCGTCTACCGGATCCTGGAACTGTCCGGACAGGAGTACGTGGACAGCTACCAGACCTCGAACGCCGCCTGACCGCGTAGTCGGAACACACGAAAGGGGGGCCACCTTCCGGGTGGCCCCCCTGTATCGAGTCTGCGTGCTCAGTCGTGGTTCGGGCCGGTGTGGTACTCGAACACCAGGCCGCCGACGGCGATCAGCACCAGCGCGATGGCGATCACGAGCAGCCAGATGTGCCAGAACGCCAGGGCCACGCCGGCCGTCGCGGCCGCGGCGGCCAGGCCGATCGGCCAGTAGCTGCCGGGGCTGAAGAAGCCCAGCTCGCCCGCGCCGTCGCTGACCTCGGCGTCCGCGTTGTCCTCGGGCCGCACCTCGATGCGCCGGGCCACGAACCGGAAGTACGTGCCGACGATCAGCGCCAGCCCGCCGGTCAGCGCGAGCGCGACCGTGCCGGTCGGCTCGACGTGGCCGGTGTCCGCCCAGGTCCAGTAGCCGTACACGACGGACATCAGGAACGAGAACGCCATCACCAAGTCAAAAATGCGCGCTTCGACCTTCATCGCGGCGTCCTCCTACTTCCCACCGTCGGACGACGCCTCGCGGACGGTCCGGTCGGTGTCGAAGGGCTTGGTGGTCACGGCGTACGGCGTGCACAGCTCGCCGCAGTTCAGCTCGGTCAGCGCCTCGGCCGCGGTGTACGGCTGGGCGGTGTCCGGGTTGGTCTCCTGCCGCAACTGGATGTACCGGTCGAAGTCGGCCGGCTCCAGCGCCCTGACCTCGAAGTTCATCACCGCGTGGTAGGTGCCGCACAGCTCGGCGCAGCGGCCCACGAACGACCCGGTCCGGTCGATCTGGTCGATCTGGAACGAGTTGTCCTGGTTGTTCTTCTCCGGCTGCGGGAAGACGTCCCGCTTGAAGTGGAACTCCGGCACGAAGAACGAGTGGATGACGTCGGTCGACCGCAGGTTGAAGCGGATCGACTTGCCCTGCGGCACGACCAGCAGCGGGATCTCGCCGGACGTGCCGACGGTGCTCACCGGCAGGTCGGCGGCCTCGGTCTTGTACTGCGGGTACTGGAACTCCCAGTTCCACTGGAACCCGATCACGTCGACCGTGACGTCGGGGTCCTCGGACTTGTCGGTGACGTAGTTCTGCGTCACCGCGGTGAAGTAGAACAGCACCGCCACGATGATCGTCGGGACGACCAGCAGCACGAGCTCCAGCGGCAGGTTGTAGGCGACCTGGCG
Organism: Actinosynnema sp. NPDC004786; assembly: GCF_053601135.1. Lineage (NCBI taxonomy): Bacteria > Bacillati > Actinomycetota > Actinomycetes > Pseudonocardiales > Pseudonocardiaceae > Actinosynnema > Actinosynnema sp. NPDC004786. Next base: position 45,489 of record NZ_JBSGBG010000035.1, read on the forward strand.
GGGCAGCTCCTCGCTCTTCTTGCGGTGGAACGCGACCGACCAGAGGATCAGACCCCACACGATCACGCCGACCACGAGCGCCGCGACGACCGACCAGGTCCACAGCTCGCGCATCGCCTCGGCCTGCGGCGTCACGGCCACCGGCCAGCCGAAGCGCAGCACCTCTTCCGTGGAGCAACCCGTGGCCCCGACGCCGACCAGGCCGACCAGCCCGCCGACCTTGGCCAGCCGGGCTGCCCTGGTGCCCTCCTTCAGGCCCACTGCTCGCCGCCTCCTCGTACTCAAAGCTCGCAGGCAAGGGCGCGGTTACGCGCCATGCCGGATCATGCGGGAGCGTAACCCAGCGCATGGCACGTCACCCGCCGGGGGCTGCCCCTGCGCGGTGCAGTTTCGGTCACACACCGGGCCCCCGGCATACTGGAGTCTTCTCCACACGACACGAAGGGTGTTTACGGCGTGTGCGGCCTGGTAGGACTGGTTTGCCCTGGCGAGAACGAGGCCGAGCGGGCGCGCTCGGCGGTGGCGGGGGCATTGCGCTGCATGCGCCACCGCGGCCCCGACGAGAGCGGCACCTGGCAGGGCGGTGAGGCCGTCTTCGGCTTCAACCGCCTGTCCATCATCGACATCGAGCACTCCCACCAGCCCCTGCACTGGGGGCCGCACGACCAGCAGGGTCGGTACGCGATCCTGTTCAACGGCGAGATCTACAACTACGTGGAGCTGCGCGCGGAGCTGACCAGGCAGTTCGGCGCGGTGTTCGCCACCGACGGCGACACCGAGACGATCGTGGCGGCCTACCACTACTGGGGCCCGTCCGCGGTGGCGAAGCTGCGCGGCATGTTCGCGTTCCTGATCTGGGACAAGGCCCGCCGGGTGCTGTTCGGCGCGCGCGACCCGTTCGGCATCAAGCCGCTGTACTACGCGGCCGGGCCGGGCGGCGTGGCGTTCTCCAGCGAGAAGAAGTCGGTGCTGGAGCTGGCGCCGGCCCTCGGCATCCGGCCGGAGGTGGACGAGAAGGCGCTCCAGCACTACCTGATCCTGCAGTACGTGCCGGAGCCCGAGTCGTTGCAGACCGAGGTCCACCGGATCGAGTCGGGCACGTCGTTCACGCTCAAGCCGGGCGGCAGGCCCGTGGTCGAGCGGTACTTCCCGGCCACGTTCCGGCCGCGCGCGGTGCGCGGCGACGCGGACGAGAACCGGCTCTACGACGAGATCACCGAGGCGTTGCGCGACTCGGTGGCCAAGCACATGCGGGCGGACGTGACGGTCGGCTCGTTCCTGTCCGGCGGCATCGACTCGACCGTGGTCGCGGCGCTGGCCAAGGAGCACAACCCGGACCTGATCACGTTCACCACCGGGTTCGAGCGGCAGGGCTACTCCGAGATCGACGTGGCCGCCGAGTCGGCCGCCGCGATCGGGGTGAAGCACGTGGTCAGGGCGGTGACGGCGCAGGAGATGATGGACGCGCTGCCGCTGATCACGTGGTACCTGGACGACCCGGTGGCGGACCCGGCGCTGGTGCCGCTGTGGTTCATCGCCCGCGAGGCGCGCGAGCACGTGAAGGTCGTCCTGTCGGGTGAGGGCGCGGACGAGCTGTTCGGCGGCTACACGATCTACCGCGAGCCGCTGTCGCTGGCGCCGTTCGAGAAGGTGCCGGGCGCGCTGCGCAAGGCGATGGGCAAGGTGTCGACGAAGATCCCGCAGGGCGTGCGGGGCAAGGACCTGCTGCGCCGGGGCGCGCTCACGCTGGAGGAGCGCTACTACGGCAACGCCCGGATCTTCATGGACGACCAGCTGCGGCAGGTGCTGCGCACGTACAACCCGAACGTGTCGCACAAGGACGTGACCGCGCACGTCTACCGCCAGTCCGAGGGCTGGGACCCGGTGACGCGGATGCAGCACGTGGACCTGTTCACCTGGCTGCGCGGCGACATCCTGGTCAAGGCCGACAAGATGACCATGGCGAACTCGCTGGAGCTGCGGGTGCCGTTCCTGGACCCCGAGGTGTTCCGGATCGCGTCGCAGGTGCCGTCGGAGCTGAAGCTCACCAAGGAGACGACCAAGCACGCGCTGCGCCGGGCGATCCGCGACATCGTGCCCGCGCACGTGCTGAACCGGCGCAAGCTGGGCTTCCCGGTGCCGATCCGGCACTGGCTGAAGGACGAGATGCACGACTGGGCCGTGGACCACGTGCGCCAGTCGCAGACCGACCGCTACCTGGACAAGACGGCCGTGCTGCGGGTCATCGAGGAGCACCGGTCGGGCGTCGCGGACAACAGCCGGCGGATCTGGGCGCTGCTGGTGTTCATGATCTGGCACGGGATCTTCGTGGAGGGCCGGATCCGCCCGGTGGTGCCGGAGCCGCACTACCCGGTCAAGCTCTGACCCCGGCGTCGCGAGGGGCCTCCGGCACGTCCGCCGGGGGCCCTTCGCCGCTCTTGTCCCGCAGGATGCGGGTCACGTCGCCGACGAGCCTGGTCAGGTGGTCCTTGCTGCGGGTGAGCTGGTCGATGCGCTCCTCGATCGAGGTCAGCTCGTCGTTCAGCATCCGCAGCAGCGGCACGCAGCCCGCCTCGTCCTCGGGCAGCTGCACGTCCTGGTCGAACGCGTGCGCGAGCACCAGGCGCACCAGGCGCACGTTCAGGCCCGAGTTGATGAGGCAGCGGACGCTGCGCACGCGTTCCACGTCGGATTCGTCGTAGACGCGGTAGCGCGACTCGGTGCGTTGGGGCGTGAGCAGCCCCTGCTGGTCGTAGTAGCGCAGCATGCGCACGGTCGCGCCGGTCCTCTCGGCGAGTTCACCGATCCGCACGTATTCCCACCTCCGCCGAAAAGAGCGGTCGATCACGCAACCTTGACCCTGACGTCAGTGTCACACTTTAGCGTCGTCGGCGTGATCGCCTTCATCCTGATGCTCAGCGCCTTCGCCGTCGGGACCTCCGAGTTCATCATCGTCGGCGTGCTGCCCGAGGTGGCGGCCGACCTGGGCGTGGACGTGCCGACCGCGGGCCTGCTCGTGACCGCGTACGCCGTCGCCGTCGCCCTGGGCGGTCCGGTGCTCACCGTGCTGACCGGGCGCGTCGCGCGCCGCACGCTCCTGATCTCCGTCATGGCGCTCGCCCTGCTGGCTTCGCTGGGCAGCGCCCTCGCCACCGACTACACCCTGCTCATGGCCGCGCGCGTGGTGGCCGCGCTGGCGCAGGGCCTGTTCTTCGCGGTGGCCTCGCAGGTCGCCGTCGCGTCCGTGCCGCCGGAGAGGCAGACCGCGGCCATCGCCAAGGTCGTCAACGGCGTCGCGCTGTCCACCATCCTGGGCATCCCGCTCGGCACGCTCATCGGCCAGAACTACGGCTGGCGGGCGTCGTTCGTGCTGGTCAGCGCCCTCACCGCGATCGGGCTGGCCGGGGTCGTGCTCGGCACGCCGAAGGTCGCGCACGAGCCGGACCCCGGGGTGCGGGCCAGCCTGTTCGCGTTCGGCCGGCGCACCGTCCTGCTGGGCCTGGCCACGACCGTGCTGTCGTTCACCGGCCTGATCACCGCGTTCACCTACGTCGCGCCCGCGCTGCGCGAGGTGAGCGGGTTCGCGCCGGGCTGGGTCACCGGCGTGCTGCTCGTGTACGGCCTGGGGACGCTGGTCGGCAGCACGCTGGCCGGCAAGGTGCCGCCGCACCGCATCGCCCGCGTGCTGCCCGTCCCGCTGGCCGTGCTCGGCGTCGTGCTGCTCGCCCAGGGGCTGCTGCTGGAGAGCAAGGTGGCGGCCGCGGTGAGCGTGTTCGTGCTGGGGGCGAGCGCGTTCACCGCCGGTCCGCTGATCCACACCTACCTGATGGGGCAGGCGGGTTCGGCGGCCGGGCTGGTCGCCTCGGTGAACATCTCCGCGTTCAACGTGGCCGCGGCGCTCGGCCCGGTGCTGGGCGGGCTGGTGCTGACCAGCGGGCTCGGCCTGCGGTGGGTCGGGACCGCCGGCGGCGTGTCGACCGTCCTGGGCGTGGGGGTGGCCCTGGCGGTCGGCCGGGCGACGGCCCGTTCGGCGGCCGCCCCGCCGCCCGTGCCGGTGGCCGCGCACGCGTGAGATGAGCCCTACCGGGCGGTACTACCGCCCGGTAGGGCTTTTGTCAAGACCTCGGCCCGCATACGGTCGCCGGTGTGACGAACACCGAGGCGGACACGTTGGCCGAACTGATCGAGGACTGCACCGACCTGCCGCGCGAGCTGCGCGGCGGGGCCACGACCTCACCCGAGCCGGACGCCGCCCGGCCGTGGCACGTGGACGACGCCCACTACGCCCAGGTCGCCGACCTGGAGCTGTACGTCTGACCGCGCGCCACCTCCGACCGGAAACGCCGAAGGGGCCCCGCCACGTGGCGGGGCCCCTTCGGCGAACTGCCGTTCCAGCGGTCGATCAGTGGAACGAGTCGCCGCAGGCGCAGGAGCCGCCGGCGTTCGGGTTGTCGATGGTGAAACCCTGCTTCTCGATCGTGTCGACGAAGTCGATCACCGCGCCCTCGACGTACGGCGCGCTCATGCGGTCCACGGCCACCTTCAGGCCGCCGAAGTCGCGCAGCGCGTCACCGTCGAGCGTGCGCTCGTCGAAGAACAGCTGGTAACGCAGCCCCGCGCAACCACCGGGCTGGACGGCGATGCGCAGGTGCATGTCGTCGCGCCCCTCCTGGTCGAGCAGCGCCTTGGCCTTCACGGCCGCCGCGTCGGTCAGCGTCACGCCGTGGGTGGGCGGGGCGTCAGGAGTCTCGGTGACAGCGTCCTGAGCGGTCGTCATGGCTCTCCCTCAGAGGTCCTTTGCGGGCATCTATTCCGGGCAACACGGGAAGCACCCGCTTTGTTCCTGCCCCCATGGTCGCACAGACGTCAGTGACGGGGGTGTGACCAGTGCCTCGCCACGTGCGCGGCGAGATCCGCCAGTGTGCCGGCCGGGTCCGACAGGCTGCGCTCGACCGAACCGGCGTGCTCGGCCACCGCGTACGACTCCTGCACGCCCGCCGCCGCGGCCTCGCGCCGACCCACCGTGACCTGGCCCGCGAGCACCACGCACGGCACGCCGCGCTCCGCCGCGCCGCCCGCCACGGCGGTCACCAGCTTCCCGCGCAGCGACTGCCAGTCGAAGCTGCCCTCGCCGGTCACGGCCAGGTCGGCGCGGTCCAGCGCATCATCCAACCGGGTGAGCGTGCGGACGAGCCCCGCGCCGGAGGTCACCGTCGCGCCCCACGCCATCAGGGCCGCGCCGAGCCCGCCCGCCGCGCCCGCGCCGGGCCGGTCGCGGACCTCGGCCAGCTCCCCCATCGCGGCCAGCCGGGCCTCCAACCGCTCCACCGCCTCGGGTGACGCGCCCTTCTGCGGCCCGAACGTGCGCGCCGCGCCGTGCGGGCCCAGGAGCGGGTTCTCCACGTCGGCGGCGGCGACGAGCCGGGCCGTCACGGGCCGTGCGGACTCCCGCAGCCCCGCGCCGCCGTCGGTGGTGCCCGAACCGCCCAGGCCCACCACGATCGTGTGCACGCCGGCGTCGCCCGCCGCGTTGAGCAGCTCGCCGACGCCCCGGGTCGTCGCGGTCTCGGCGGCGACCGCCCGCCGGTCCGGCGGCACGAGGTGCAGGCCGCACGCCTGGGCGGACTCGACGTAGGCGGTGCCGTCGTGCTCCAGCCACAGCGCCTCGACCGGCGTGCCCAGCGGCCCGGTCACGGTCGTCGCGTGGCGCACACCGCCCAGGGCGGCGTGCAGGACGTCCACGAACCCCGGACCGCCGTCGGCCAGCGGCCGCAGGTGGAGTTCGTCGTCGGGCGCGGTGCGTCGCCAGCCCTCGGCCACGGCCTCGGCGACCTCCCGCGCGGTCAGCGTTCCGCCGAAGCAGTCCGGCGCAATCACAACTCGCACCTCCCGAACAGTACTTATCGGGGCATCTCCTACTCTGGTGTGGTGAGGTTCCTGCGCCGCAACGCCGACGAAGCCGCCGAGACCACCGCCGAGGACGCTCCCGCGGAGGTGACCCCGGGCGACCCGTCGCGCACCCCCGGCAAGGGGCGGCCCACGCCGAAGCGGCGCGAGGCCGAGGGCAAGCGGCGCGGCCCCGTGCCCCCGCCGCCGCGCACGCAGCGCGAGGCGTTGAAGCGGGCGCGCGGGAACAAGGTGTCCAAGGAGGAGCGCCGCGCCGCGGCGGTCGAGCGCCGCAAGCGGATGATGGCGGGCGAGGACAAGTACCTGCTGCCCCGTGACCGCGGCCCGGTGAAGGCCTACATCCGCGACGTGGTCGACTCGCGGCGCAACCTCATGGGCCTGTTCATGCCGCTGGCCATCCTGGTGTTCGTGGCGCTGCTCGTGCCGATGCCGGCCGTGCAGCAGTACGCGACGCTGCTGACCACGTTCATGCTGCTGGCGATGATCGTGGAGGGCTTCGTGCTCGGCCGGCTGGTGACCCGGCGCGTGCGGCTGAAGTTCCCGAACGACACCACCCGGGGCCTGTCCATCGGCTGGTACTCGTTCATCCGCGCCAGCCAGCTGCGCCGGCTGCGCGTGCCCAAGCCGCGGGTCAACCCCGGCGACCAGGTCTGACGGGTCGGGCGGGCGTCCGCCGGGCGCTCACCCGACAGTTCATTAGCTACCCGAACGACCTGCCACTAGGCTGGCGGCATGGAGTTCCGACGCCTCGGCCGCAGTGGCCTGAACATCAGCGAGATCTCGTACGGCAACTGGCTCACCCACGGTTCCCAGGTCGAGGAGGACCAGGCGACGGCCTGCGTCCGGGCCGCGCTCGACGCGGGCATCACGACGTTCGACACTGCCGACGTCTACGCCAACACCAAGGCCGAGTCGGTGCTGGGCCGTGCCCTGGCCGGCCGGCGCCGCGAGTCGCTGGAGATCTTCACCAAGGTCTTCTGGCCGACCGGCCCCGGCGGCCCCAACGACAAGGGCCTCGGCCGCAAGCACATCATGGAGTCGATCAACGGCTCGCTCAAGCGCCTGCAGACCGACTACGTGGACCTCTACCAGGCCCACCGCTACGACAAGTCGGTGCCGCTGGAGGAGACGATGCTCGCCTTCGCCGACCTCGTGCGGCAGGGCAAGGTGCTCTACATCGGCGTCTCGGAGTGGAACGCCGACCAGATCGCCCGCGGCGCGGCGCTCGCGCGGGAGCTGAACGTGCCGTTCATCTCCAACCAGCCGCAGTACTCGATGCTGTGGCGCGTCATCGAGTCGCAGGTCGTGCCGACCTCGGAGCGCGAGGGCATCAGCCAGATCGTCTGGTCCCCCATCGCCCAGGGCGTGCTGACCGGCAAGTACCTGCCGGGGCAGCCGGTGCCGGAGGGCTCGCGGGCGACCGACGAGAACGGCGCGAAGTTCATCCAGCGCTTCCTGCGCGACGAGGTGCTGACCAAGGTCCAGCAGCTCAAGCCGCTGGCCGAGGAGGCCGGGCTGTCCCTCGCGCAGCTCGCCGTCGCGTGGACCCTGCAGAACCCGAACGTGGCCAGCGCGATCATCGGCGCGTCCCGCCCGGAGCAGGTGCACGAGAACGTGAAGGCGGCCGGCGTGAAGCTGGACGCGGACCTGATGAAGAAGATCGACGACGTGCTCGAGGGCGTCGTGGAGACCGACCCGCGGTTCACCGTCACCCCGTGACCCGCTCGCGGGCGAGGCACCTCCGCGGGGGTGCCTCGCCCGCGCTCGTCACGCGCCCCGCAGGCCGCTGACGAACGCCGAGAAGGCGCGTGCCGAGAAGACCAACACCGGCCCGCGGTCCTTGGTGTCCCCCACCGCGACCCGGGTGCCGGTCGGCTCGAAGCCGCACTCCACGCACTGGGGGTCGTTGCCGCCGTTGGTGTAGCTGCTCGTGCGCCACCGGTAACCCGCTCGGGTTGGCATGATCCCTGCTCTCCTAGCGTTGGCCGAGGTCGGCGATCCGAGCCTCCAGTATCTCCCTGGACTGGCCTTCCGAGACGGCCGCGTCCCAGGCGTCGTCGAAGACGAGCCGGAAGCGGCTGACGTCCTTCTTGACGTAGTCGTTCCGCGCGATGTGCCCCACGAAGGCGAGCCACTCGTCCGGTCTGGTGTGCAGCAGCGTGAAGGGGTTGCTCAGCCCCGTCACGGCCCCCGTGGAGCTGGGGATGATCCGGAGTCGGACCTGCGGCAGCTCGGACACGGCCACGAGGCGTTCGATCTCGCGGGTGGCCACGTCCGGCCCGCCGTCCATCCGGTCGAGCGCCGCTTCGCCGAGCACGATCCAGACCTCGGGGCCGTCCGGTCGGAAGATCCGCGTGCCCCGGTCGGCCCGGTCCCGGGCCAGCGCCTCCACGTCGGCGGGGTCCACGAGCGGCGACTTCGCCAGCGTGGCGAAGGCGAACTCGTACGTCTGGAGCGATCCGGGGATCTCGTTGTAGACGACCCACATCTGGTCGGCACGACGTTCGCGCACGAGGTATTCCCTCGATTGCACTCCGGCGACGACGGGTTGGGCGCGGGTGCCGGCGGCGTCGGCGAGCGAGACGAGGCGGTCCGCGTCGGCCCGCTCGGGTCGGTAGCGGGCGAGCATCCACGTCACGTGGGCGGGTTTGGGCGCGATCCGGGCCGTCTCGATCTTGGACAGCACCGAGGCGTAGCCGCCGACCGCCGCGATCAGCTCCGCCTCCGCCTGTCCGGGCTCCAGCCCGGCGTCGGCGCGGAGCCGGCGCGCCAGCTTGGCGAACTCCAGCCGCGCGTCGAACGAGTCGACCTGTTCCGTCATGGCGACGAGTCTGCCGTACGCCAGGCCCGTGACCTGGGGACACTCGTTCGGGTGAAAGAAGACGGCAATGCCGACTTTCACCCGTTCGTTCGCACCAAAGACGGCATTGCCACCTTACTCTGGGCGGCCTCCCGGCCCTTGCCAACACCACAGGAAGCGAGACGCACCATGAGCAGCGTTGAGTTCTCGACCTACGTCAGGGTCGACCACGAGGCGGAGTTCGAGCCGCAGATCAACGCCGACGGCGAGTTCGAGGTGTCGTTCGACCGCGTGGCGACCCTGGCGCTGACCGCGGACGCCGCGGAGAGGTTCCACGCGCTGCTCGGCGACAAGCTGCCGGAGCTGCGGCGGCGCGCGGCGGCCGGCCTGGGCTGACCGGGCAGCGCCCTCGTCCCGGCTACTCGGCCGGGGCGAGGGACATCGGGCCGTAGACCTCGGACTCGTTGCGCAGCAACGTCACCTGCGCGACGCCCCGCTCCCGCAACCCCTCCCACTCGACGCCGAACCAGTCCTCCGCCGCCGACTGGTCGGGGAACGCGACCGACGGGCCGTCCACCTCGTGCCCCTGCTCGTCCTGGTACCGCCACCGGTACTCCATGACGGCCTCCTCCGATGTGCGCCGCGCGGTAACGTTCCCGGTCAGGCTATGTCCTTGTGGAACAGATGGGGTGCGGTGTGACGCGTCGGACACTGGTGCTGGGCGGCGCGCGTTCGGGGAAGTCCGCGCACGCCGAGGGGCTGCTCACCGACGACGTCGTGACCTACGTCGCGACCGCGCGGCGCTACCCCGACGACGCCGACTGGGAGCTGCGGATCGCCCGGCACGTGGCCCGCCGCCCCGTCACGTGGACCACCGTCGAGGCCCCCGCGCCGAACGACCTGATCGCCCTGCTCACCGCCACCCGCGAGACCGACCCGCCGATCCTGGTGGACGACGTGGCCACGTGGCTGAACGGCGTGCTGGACGACGCGGGCGCGTGGGAGGGCCACGGCATCGTGCAGGTGGAGGCCGAGTGCGCGGCGCTGGTGCAGGCGGTCGCGCACACCCGCGCCCGGTTGGTCCTGGTGTCCGCGGAGGTCGGCCTGGGCGTCGTGCCCAGCACGCACTCTGGCAGGCTCTTCCGCGATCACCTCGGCTCGCTCAACGCGCGGCTGGCCGAGGTCTGCGACGAGGTGCTGCTGGTCGTCGCCGGAATCCCACTGCGACTGCGCGAAGCCGGAGGTAGTCGGTGACCATCGAGTTCCCGTCCGTCGAGCCGCCGAGCGACGGCGTGCGCGCCGAGGCGCTGGCCCGGCACGCGGTGCTGACCAAGCCGCTGGGCTCGCTGGGCAGGCTGGAGGAGCTGGGCGCGTGGGTGGCCGCCTGCCAGGGCGAGTGCCCACCGCGTCCCTTCACCCGGCCCCGCGTGGTCGTCTTCGCGGGCGACCACGGCGTCGCCCAGCACGGCGTCTCCGCCTACCCGCCCGAGGTCACCGGCCAGATGGTGGCGAACTTCCTGGCGGGCGGCGCGGCCGTGAACGTGCTGGCGAACGTGGCGGGCGCGACGGTGCGCGTGGTGGACGTCGCCGTCGACTCGGACACGCCGGTCGGCGACCACAAGGTGCGCCGGGGTTCCGGGTCCATCGACCGCGAGGACGCCCTGACCCGCGACGAGGCCGAGCGTGCCGTCGAGATCGGCCGCAAGCTCGTGGACGACGAGGTCGACGGCGGGGCCGACCTGCTCATCGCGGGCGACATGGGCATCGGCAACACCACCCCCGCCGCGGTCCTGATCGCCGCGCTCACGGGCTCCGAGCCGGTGGCCGTGGTCGGCCGGGGCACCGGCATCGACGACCGGGGCTGGATGCGCAAGACCGCCGCGATCCGCGACGCCCTGCGCCGCGCGCGGCCCGTGATCAGCGACCCGGTGGCGCTGCTCGCCACCTCCTCCGGCGCGGACATCGCCGCCATGGCCGGGTTCCTCGCCCAGGCCGCCGTGCGCAAGACCCCGGTCATCCTGGACGGCGTGGTCACCGGCGCGGCCGCCGTGGTCGCCGAGGAACTCGCGCCCGGCGCGCGTGACTGGTGGGTCGCGGGCCACCGCTCCGTCGAGCCCGCGCACGCCCTGGCGCTCGGCCACCTGAGCCTGGAGCCGTTGCTGGAGTTCGACATGCGCCTCGGCGAGGGCTCCGGCGCGGTGGCGGCCCTGCCGCTCGTCGTCATGGCGACCCGCGTCCTGGCCGAGATGGCGACCTTCGACAGCGCGGGCGTCTCCGGACCGGCCTGATGCGGCTGGCGCTGTCGTGGCTGACCGTGCTGCCCGTCCGCGTCGGCTCCGACGAAGTCGACGCGCGGGCGGCACGGCGGGCCATCGCCTTCGCCCCGTTCGTCGGCGTGCTGCTGGGCGTGGCCGCCGCGGTCCTCCTGCTGGCCCCGCTGCCGGACCTCCCGGCCGGCTTCCTGACCGTCGGCTTCCTCGCCCTGGCGACCCGCGGCATGCACCTGGACGGCCTGGCCGACACCGCCGACGGCCTGGGCTGCTACGGCCCCCCGGAACGCGCCCTGGCCGTGATGAAGGACGGCGGCGCCGGCCCGTTCGCGGTCGTGGCCCTGATCGTCGTCCTGGGAACGGAGGCCGCCGCGTTCCCGACCGTCCCCCCGGCCGCCGTCGTCCTGGCCCTGACCGCCGGCCGTGCCGCCTTCGTGCTGTGCTGCCTGCGCGGCGTCCCGGCCGCCCGCCCGGAGGGCCTGGGCGCACTGGTCGCCGGCACCCAACCCCCGTGGCTGGCCGTGACCTGGTGGACCACCCTGGCCGCCGCCGCCTACTTCATCCACCCGCTGAAGGGCCCGATCGCCATCACCGTCGCCGCCGCCCTCGTCCTGCTCCTCGTGCGCCACACCAGGAACCGGTTCGGCGGAATCACCGGCGACGTCCTGGGCGCAGCCTGCGAAACGGCAACCGTCACCGTCCTGGCCATCACCGCACTATGACCACCCCACAACGCCCACCACTCAACCCACCCACAACGGACCCGCCACACCACCACCGAGGCTCGATTTGACATGGGTTCGGGTGCCTTAGGCTGGACGAAGCCGGCAGGCCTGGCGGGACGCTTTTCCCCGCCGGGCCTGCCGGCTTTGGCCTGCCCCTGGTACCCGTAAGGGCCCCATGTCAAATCGAGCCGGACCCGAGCGCTGAACTCACCGTCCCTGAACGTAGGACTCACGCGCTCCCAACGTACGACTCACGCGTTCTGAACGTAGGACACACGCGTTCTGAACGTAGGACACGCGCGTTCTGAACGTAGGACACGCGCGTTTTGGAGGTAGGACACGCCGGGTTAGTCGATTTTGGTCATCCAGCCGTGCGGGTCGGGGACCTGGCCCTGCTGGATGCCGGTCAGGTGGTTGCGCAGCCGCATGGTCACGTCACCGGTCCGACCGCCGGCCACCGAGAACTCGCCCTCCGCGTGCTTCACGTACCCCACCGGCGTGATCACCGCCGCCGTGCCGCAGGCGAACACCTCGGTCAGCTCCCCGGACTCGGCCTTCTTCTCCCACTCCTCCGTGGAGAACCGCCGCTCCTCGACCGCGTACCCGAAGTCGGCCGCCAGCCGCAGCAGCGAGTCCCGGGTGATCCCCGGCAGCAGCGCGCCCGACAGCTCCGGCGTCACCACCCGCACGTCCTCACCCGACCCGAGGACGAAGAACAGGTTCATCCCGCCCATCTCCTCGACCCACCGCCGCTCCACCGCGTCCAGCCACACGACCTGGTCGCAGCCCTGCTCGGCGGCCTGCGCCTGCGCCACCAGCGACGCCGCGTAGTTGCCCGCGAACTTCGCCGCGCCCGTGCCGCCCGGGGCCGCCCGCACGTACTCCGTGGACAGCCACACCGTCACCGGCTTCAACCCGCCGGCGAAGTACGACCCGGCAGGCGAGGCGATGAGCACGTACAGGTACTCCTTCGCCGGCCGCACGCCGAGGCCCTTCTCGGTCGCGTAGAGGAACGGCCGCAGGTACAGCGACTCCTCCGGGATGGACGGCACCCACCGCCCGTCCACCGCGAGCAGCTCCCGGATCGACCCCAGGAACAGCTCGTCGGGCAGCTCGGGCATGGCGAGCCGGCGGGCCGACGCGCGGAAGCGCTCGGCGTTCGCCGAGGGGCGGAAGGACGCGATCGAGCCGTCGGGCTGGCGGTACGCCTTGAGCCCTTCGAAGATCGCTTGGCCGTAGTGCAGCACCATGGCCGCCGGGTCCAGCTCCAGCGGGTGGTAGGGCTCGACGGCGGCGTCGTGCCATCCCCGCTCCTGGCTCCAGCGGATCGTCACCATGTGGTCGGTGAAGTGCTGCCCGAAGCCCGGCTTGGCGAGTACCTCCGCAACGCGCTCCGGGGTCGCCGGCTGCGGGTTGGGGGTCCGGGTGAAAGGCAACGCGGTCGTCATGGCAGCACGATAGCCGCCACTGGGACGTCGGAAAATCGCTGTCCCGATGCTCGGACATCCGACCATCCGGACGGATCAGCCGACGGCGTGCCGCACTCGACCCAGCGCGAGCAACCCGGTACCCAGCGCGACCCCCGCCCCGGTCACGACGAGGGCCGTCGAGGGCGCGCTCATCGCCAGCAACACCGACAGCCCCAGGCCCAGGCACGCCGTCCGCATCGACCACGTCCGGTCGTCCTGGAGCAGCACGCGCGCCGAGGCGTTCGTGAACCCGTAGTAGAACGCCGTGCCGCACGCGCCCACCGCCAACGCGGTCGACGGCGGCAGCGCCACCACGCCCAGCACGGCCAGTCCCGCGCCCGCGACCTCCAGCGGCCAGCCGGCCCGGATCGGCGGCAGGTCACCCGTCTCGGTCATGCCGACCAGCGTCCGCCGCGCCGACGCGAGCACGAAGCACAGCGACGACACCGCCGCCACCGCCGCGCCGACCGCGAGCACCGGCAGCAGCCACTGCCCGTCGGCCGCCACCAGCGCGTCCCGCAGCGGCGCGGGCGACAGCGCCAACCGCGCCGGCCCGAGCTGACGCAGCAGCGCCGCGCCGACCGCGACGGCCACCACCAGCACCACGCCGATCGTCGCCGGCACCGCGAAGTGCAGCACGCGGGACGGGAACACCCGGTCGCCGTCGTGGGGCGCGGTCACCCGCTCGAACCCCAGGAAGACGGCGAACAGCAGCGACGACGCGGCCATCAGGCCCTCGAACCCGGGCGACTCCCCCGCCGCGACCGGGTTGCCCTCCGGCGGCGCGACCGAGAAGCACACCAGCACCACCAGCAGCAGCACCCCGAGCACCACGGCGAGCGCCGCCGCGCTGAGCCGCGTGCCCCACCTGACGCCGGCCGCGCCGAGCCCCGCCGTCACCACGAGCAGGGCCACCGCCGCCGCCACGCGCTGCTCCGGGAACACGTAGGAACCGAACACGCCGGCCACCGCCGCCGCCATGCCGGCCCGGCCGACCAGGTGGGCGCTCCCGCCGATCCGCGCCGGCCACGGGCCGAGCTGGTTGCGGATGTAGGCGTAGCCGCCTTGGGCGTCCGGGTAGGCGCGGTGCTGGTCGGCGGTGGAGAACGCGCAGCACAGCGCGGCGACCGAGGCCAGGAGCAGACCGGGGAGGAACCAGGGGCCCGCGACGGCCGCGGCGGGGCCGAATCCGGTGAACACACCGGCCCCCAGGGTCGCGCCGAGAGCGAGCACCACGGCCCCCGCACGGGGCGTGATTTTCACCGGTACACAGTCCCAGATCAACCGGGTGACCGCGAACGCCCGGCCGGTTGACCCCCATTCGTGTTAATTGTTACTCATTGCTATCGAAGGTGCGGCCGACATGGGTGTGAACGAGACCTTTAGCATTCGTCACGATCCACCCTCATCCCGCCGCACGCCCAGGAAGCGCCGGGAGGACCCGTCAAGGAGCCGCAGTGACCGCGCCGAAGTTGGCCATCACCGACAGTGACCTGAGCACCACCGCCGCCGACGCCGTCGTGGTTGGCACGATCCAAGGCCCGGACGGCCTCGCCCTCGCCGCCGGCGCCGAGGCGGTGAACGCCGCGTTCGACGGCGCGCTGCTGGAGGTGCTCGACGCCGTCGGCGCGACGGGCAAGGCCGACGAGGTCGTCACCGTGCCGACGCTCGGCAAGCTCGCCGCCCGCGTCGTGCTCGCCGCCGGCCTCGGCAAGCCCGCCGCCGACGGCACGGTCACCGAGGACCAGGTGCGCCGCGCGTCCGGCGCCGCCGCCCGCGCGCTGGGCGGCAGGAAGCGCGCCGTGACCACGCTGTCCGCCCTGCACCTCGGCCCCGCCGTCGAGGGCACCGTGCTGGGCGCGTACTCGTTCACCGCCTACAAGTCGAACAAGGGCGACGGCCCCGTCGCGCGCGTCGACCTCGTCGCGCCGGCCGAGGGCACCGTGCGGGCGCACCGCGCCACGCTCAAGGCGTCGACCGCGATCGCCGAGGCCGTGACCACGACCCGCGACTTCGTCAACACCCCGCCGAACGACCTGTTCCCGGCGTCCTTCGCCGATCGCGCCGCCGCCCTGGCCAAGGCCGAGGGGCTGGAGGTCGAGGTGCTGGACGAGAAGGCGCTGCGCAAGCAGGGCTTCGGCGGCATCCTCGGCGTCGGCGGCGGTTCCAGCCGCCCGCCGCGCCTGGTCCGCATCACCTACCGCGGCCCGAAGGCGGGCAAGAAGGTCGCGCTCGTCGGCAAGGGCATCACCTTCGACACCGGCGGCATCTCCATCAAGCCCGCCGCCGGCATGGACGAGATGACCTCGGACATGGGCGGCGCGGCGGCCGTGATCGCCACCGTCGTGCTCGCCGCGAAGCTGAAGTTCCCGCTGGAGGTCACCGCGTGGGCCCCGATGGCGGAGAACATGCCCTCGGGCACCGCCTACCGGCCCGGCGACGTGCTGACCATGTACGGCGGCAAGACCGTCGAGGTGCTCAACACCGACGCCGAGGGCCGGCTCATCCTCTCCGACGCCATCGTGCGCGCCTGCGAGGACAACCCCGACTACCTGATCGAGACGTCCACGCTCACCGGCGCGCAGGTCGTGTCGCTGGGCAAGCGGACCGCCGGCGTCATGGGCACCGACGAGTTCCGCGACCGGGTGGCCGCGCTCGGCCGCGCGGTGGGCGAGCAGGCGTGGGCCATGCCGCTGCCGGAGGAGCTGCGCGGCGACCTCGACTCGCGGGTCGCCGACATCGCGAACGTGGCGGGGCACCGGTTCGGCGGCATGCTCACCGCGGGCGTGTTCCTGCGCGAGTTCGTGGCCGAGGGCGTGTCCTGGGCGCACATCGACGTGGCGGGTCCGGCGTTCCACTCGGGCGGCCCGTACGGCTACACCGCCAAGGGCGGCACTGGCGTCCCGGTCCGCACCATGGCCGCGGTGCTGGCCGACATCGCGGCCAACGGCTGACCGACACCGACCGCTCCCTCGACGCCGGTCGGTTCACGACGCCGGTCGGTTCACGACGCCGGTCGGTTCACGACCCGGACCGGGGCAACGCCCCCGGACGGGGCGGCGGCCCGATCGCCCCGCGGTCCGACTGGCGCACCGATCACCTCGCGGTCCGGCCGGCACCCCGATCGCCCTGCGGCCCGGTCGGCGCTCGACGCCGATCAGTCCGCGATGCTGATCACCTGGCGCACGGTCCCCGGGTCGGCCAGGCAGCGCACCACCAGCGCCGCCAGGTCGGCCCGGGACACCGTCCGGCCGCCGCGCACGTTCACGCCGACCGCCGTGCGGTACGCGCCCGTGCGCGGCCCGTCGGTCAGCCGCGGCGGGCGGACGATCGTCCACTCCAGACCGCTCGACCGCACGACGTCCTCCATCCGGGCCATGTCACCCCACGGGTGCCTGAACACCCGCCGCAGAACGGGCTTCACGAGGTAGCGGCTGACCGGGTCGTCACCCTCGGTCACCATGCCGCTGTTGCTGACCACGACCAGCCGGCGCACGCCGTGCGCGCCCATCGCCGCGATCGCCGACCGCGTGCTGTCGGTCTGCACGGACGTCGGCCGCCCCACCGCCCGCGGCCCGATCGCCGACACCACCGCGTCCGCGCCGGCGACGTGCGGCCCGAGCGAACCCGGGTCCATCACGTCGGCCACGGTGTCGCGGCCGTTCGGCGCGCGCACGATCGCGGTGACCTCGTGCCCGGCCTCCCGCGCCAGCTCCACCACCCTCGTCCCGGTGCCGCCACTCGCGCCGAGAACCGTGATCCTCATGCGTCCGCCCTCCGGTTGGTGAGCACTCACTAACCACTAGGGTAGCCCCATGAGCACACGCGACCGCATGCTCGACGCGGCGGCCCACGTCCTGCGCACCAAGGGCCTCTCGCGCGCGACCACCAAGGAGATCGCCAAGGCGGCGGGCTTCTCGGAAGCGGCGCTCTACAAGCACTTCGCCGACAAGACCGAGCTGTTCCTGGCCGTGCTGCGGGAACGCGCGCCGAGCGACTTCCCGGCCCGGCTGGCCGCGCTGGAACCCGGCGTCGGCGACGTGCGCGAGACGTTGGCCGACATCGCCGCCGCCGCGATGGCCTTCTACCGCGACACCTTCCCGATCGCGGCGTCGCTCTTCGCCGAACCGGCGTTGCTCGCCGCCCACCGCGAGGCGCTGAACGCGCGCGACACCGGGCCGCAGACCGTCCCGCAAACGCTCGCGCGGTACCTGGAGGCCGAACGCGCGCTGGGCAGGCTGCCGGCGGCGGTGGACCCGCGGTCCGCGGCGGAACTGCTGCTGGGCGCGTGCCACTACCACGCGTTCCTCGGGTTCTTCACCGACTGGCCCACCGAGCCGCGCGCCCTGGTGGCGACGCTGTGGGCCGGGCTCGACCGCCCGTTTCCCACGTGACGGACGCCGACCACCACATAGTGAGACAGCCCGGGCGGACACGGCGCGCCGCCCGGGCGCGCCGGGGCTCAGGACTGGTTCTTGCGCCGCGAGTACTCGCGCATCCGCTTGGGGTAGCCGACGATGCCCGCGTCGTAGATCGGGATGCCCAGCTTCTTGGCCAGGCGCTTCGCGCCCTCCGTGCCGTCGATCCGCCGCCGGGTCCACTCGCCGTCGTGCGCGACGAGCACGACCGTGGTCTCCGTCACGGTCGTCTTCGGTTCGACGTACGCCTCCACGCCCCGGCGCGCGGCCGCCCACTGCTCCAGGTGGCCGGTGTCCGTGGACGTGGCCGTGCGCAGCACACCCGGCCGCTGCTTCCTGCGAAAACGGTCGAACAGGCCCACCGGGCCACCTCCTGCCGGAACCTCAGGCGACCATGGTGCCGGCGCGCGTGTGAAAGCGGGGCCAAATCCTCCGAACAGGACACCGCGTCGCCGGCGTTCGCACGGTAGTGACAAGATGGCAACCACACGCGCGCACCCGCGCGGAGTAAGGCATCAAGCTCTCCAGGGAGAACCCGTGACCGACACCTCCGCCGACCTTGTGATCCTCGGTGGCGGCTCGGGCGGCTACGCCTGCGCGTTCCGCGCGGCCGAGCTCGGCCTGTCCGTCATCCTGGTCGAGAAGGACAAGCTGGGGGGCACGTGCCTGCACCGCGGCTGCATCCCCACCAAGGCGCTGCTGCACGCGGCGGAGGTCGCGGACAACGCGCGCGAGGGTGACCAGTTCGGCGTGAAGTCCTCGCTGGAGGGCATCGACATCGCGGGCGTCAACTCGTACAAGGACGGCGTGGTCAGCCGCCTCTACAAGGGCTTGCAGGGCCTGGTCAAGGCCAACAAGGTGACCCTGGTCGAGGGCGCGGGCACGTTCGTCGGCCCGAACGCGGTCGAGGTGGACGGGCAGCGCTACACCGGCAAGAACGTGGTGCTGGCGACCGGTTCCTACGCGCGCAGCCTGCCCGGCCTGGAGATCGGCGGCCGGGTCATCACCAGCGACCAGGCGCTCAACCTGGACTTCATCCCGGAGAAGGTCGTCGTGCTGGGCGGCGGCGTCATCGGGGTCGAGTTCGCCAGCGTGTGGTCCTCCTTCGGCGCGGACGTCACCATCGTGGAGGCGCTGCCCCGCCTGGTCCCGGCCGAGGACGAGTACGCGTCCAAGCAGCTGGAGCGCGCGTTCCGCCGCCGGGGCATCAAGTTCAAGACCGGCGTGAAGTTCACCGGCGCCACCCAGGACGAGTCCGGCGTGTCCGTGACCCTGGAGTCCGGCGACGTGCTGGAGGCCGACCTGCTGCTGGTCGCCGTCGGCCGCGGCCCCAACACCGCGGGCCACGGCTACGAGGAGGCGGGCGTCGCGCTGGAGCGCGGGTTCGTCGTCACCGACGAGCGGCTGCGCACCAACCTGCCGGGCGTCTACGCGGTCGGCGACATCGTGCCCGGCCTGCAGCTCGCGCACCGCGGGTTCCAGCAGGGCATCTTCGTCGCCGAGGACATCGCCGGGCTGAACCCGAAGGTCATCGACGAGGCGGGCATCCCGCGCGTGACCTACTGCAAGCCCGAGGTCGCGTCGGTCGGCCTGTCCGAGGCCGCGGCCAAGGAGAAGTACGGCTCCGCGGAGACGTTCGTCTACGACCTCGCGGGCAACGGCAAGAGCCAGATCCTGAAGACCGCCGGCGGCGTCAAGCTCGTGAAGGCGCCCGACGGCCCGGTGGTCGGTGTCACGATGGTGGGCGAGCGGGTCGGCGAGCTGATCGGCGAGGCCCAGCTCATCTACAGCTGGGAGGCTTACCCCGAGGACGTGGCTCCGCTGATCCACGCCCACCCGACCCAGACAGAAGCCCTCGGCGAGGCCTTCCTCGCCTTGGCCGGCAAGCCGCTGCACGTGCACGGCTGACCGTCGCACCCCAGTCAGCCGATCCCCGACTTACGCACGAGGAGTCAGCGAACGATGGCCTTCTCCGTCCAAATGCCCGCACTCGGCGAGAGCGTCACCGAGGGCACGGTCACCCGCTGGTTGAAGCAGGAGGGTGACCGCGTCGAGGTCGACGAGCCGTTGCTGGAGGTGTCCACCGACAAGGTCGACACCGAGATCCCCTCGCCCGCGGCGGGCGTGCTCCAGAAGATCGTCGCCCAGGAGGACGAGACCGTCGAGGTCGGCGCGGAACTCGCCGTCATCGGCGACGGCTCGGGCTCCGGGTCCTCCGACGAGTCCGACTCGACCACGGGCGCGGCCACCGCGCCCGCCGAGGAAGCGCAGCCGGAGCCCCGGTCCGCGCCCGAGCCGGAACCGGAACCGGCCCCGCAGGCCGAGGCGGCCCCGGCCCAGGCTCCCGCGCAGTCCGGCGGCGGCTCGGCCGACGGCACCCCGGTGACCATGCCCGCGCTGGGCGAGAGCGTCACCGAGGGCACCGTCACCCGGTGGCTGAAGGCCGTCGGCGACTCGGTCGAGGTCGACGAGCCGCTGCTGGAGGTGTCCACCGACAAGGTCGACACCGAGATCCCGTCGCCGGTGGCGGGCACGCTGCTGGAGATCACCGCCGGCGAGGACGAGACCGTCGAGGTCGGCGGCAAGCTCGCGGTGATCGGCTCGGGCTCGCCCGCGCCGGCCGCCCAGGAGGCCCCCAAGCCCGCGCCGGCCCCGGCCCAGGAGGCCCCGAAGCCCGCCGAGGCCCCGGCCCAGGAAGCCCCGGCCCAGGAGGCGCCGAAGCAGGAAGCGCCCGCGCCCGAGGCCCCGAAGCAGGAGGCCCCGAAGCAGGAGCAGGCCAAGCCCGCCGAGGAGTCGTCCAACGGCGCGCCGTACGTGACGCCGCTGGTGCGCAAGCTCGCGTCGGAGAACGGCATCGACCTGTCCACGCTCAAGGGCACCGGCGTCGGCGGCCGGATCCGCAAGCAGGACGTGCTGGCCGCCGTCGAGGCCGCGAAGGCCCCGAAGCAGGAGGAGGCCAAGCCGGCCGCCGCCGCGCCCGCGTCCGCGCCCGCCCAGCGGGTCGCCACCGCGCCGGCGGACACCAGCGGCAAGCGCGGCACGGTGCAGAAGCTGCCCCGGCTGCGCCAGATCGTCGCCCAGCGCACGCGCGAGTCGCTCCAGGTCTCGGCGCAGCTCACCCAGGTGTTCGAGGTGGACGTCACCAAGATCGCCCGGCTGCGCGCCAAGGCCAAGGCGGCGTTCGAGCAGCGCGAGGGCACGAAGCTCACGTTCCTGCCGTTCTTCGCCAAGGCGGCGGTCGAGGCGCTCAAGCAGCACCCGGTGCTCAACGCCTCGATCGACGAGGAGAAGAAGGAGGTCGTGTACCACGGCGCCGAGCACCTGGGCATCGCGATCGACACCGAGCGCGGCCTGCTGAACGCGGTCATCGCGAACGCGGGCGACCTGAACCTGGCCGGCCTGTCGCACAAGATCGGCGACCTGGCGGCGCGGGCGCGGGCCAACAAGCTGACCCCGGACGAGCTGACCGGCGGCACGTTTTCGCTGACCAACCTGGGCAGCAACGGCGCGCTGTTCGACACGCCGATCATCCAGCAGCCGCAGGTCGGCATCCTGGGCGTGGGCGTGGTCAAGAAGCGGCCGGTGGTGATCACGGACGAGAACGGCGACGACACCATCGCCATCCGGTCCATGGCCTACCTGGCGCTGACCTACGACCACCGGCTGGTCGACGGCGCGGACGCGGGCCGGTTCCTCACCACGGTGAAGAACCGCCTGGAGGAGGGCGCGTTCGAGGCCGACCTGGGTCTCTGACGGCACGACCCGCGAAGGCCGCTCCCGGTGCGCCGGGGGCGGCCTTCGCGCGTGGTGCGGGTGACACGTTCGCCGCTGTGCAACGGCGCCCCCGCTGCGAGACGATCAACCCATGCGGGTTGTCATCGCGGGATCGTCGGGCTTGATCGGCACCAGTCTGGTGGTGGCGCTGCGCGGCGCCGGGCACGAGGTGCTGCGGCTCGTCCGGCGGCCGGCCGCGGCGCCGGACGAGCGGAGCTGGGACCCGCCCGCCGGCCGGATCGACGCCGGCACGTTCGACGGCGTGGACGCGGTGGTGAACCTGTGCGGCGCGGGCGTCGGGGACAAGCGGTGGAGCGACGCGCGCAAGCAGGTGCTGCTGGACAGCCGCACGGTCCCGGCCGAGGTGCTGGCCGCGGCCGTGGCCGAGCACGGCGTCCCGGTGCTGGTCAACTCGAGCGCCGTCGGCTACTACGGCGACACCGGCGACGAGGTCGTGGACGAGACGAGCCCGTCCGGGGCCGGGTTCCTGGCGGAGCTGTGCCGCCGGTGGGAGGCCGCGACCGCGTCCGCCGAGGGGCACGCCCGGGTGGCGCGGCTGCGCACGGGCCTCGTGATCAGCCCGTCCGGCGGCCTGTTCGGCAAGATCAGACCGCTGTTCTCGGCGTTCCTCGGCGGGCGGCTGGGCGACGGCCGCCAGTACCTGCCGTGGATCTCGCTGGACGACGCGGTCTCGGCCATCCGGTTCGTGGTCGAGCACGACGTGGCCGGCCCGGTGAACGTGACCGCGCCGAGCCCGGTCACCAACGCCGAGTTCACCCGCACGGTCGGGCGCGCGTTGCACCGGCCGACGCCGTGGGTCGCGCCCGCGTTCGCGTTGCGGGCGGTGCTGGGCGACATGGCGGACGAAGGTCTGCTCGCCGGTCAGCGCGCGGTGCCGCGGGTGCTCGAACGCGCCGGCTTCCGGTTCCACCACCCGGCGCTGGAGGCCGCCGTGGCGGCGGCCGTCGGCCGGTGATCGCGCTGGTCGGCGTCGTGCTGGCGCTGGCCTCGGCGGTGCTGGGCCTGACCGTCCGGCACCGGCCGCCGGCGCTGGACCGCGAGCTGCACCAGGCGGCGGTGGACCTCGGGCCGGGGTTCGTGCACTCGGCCGCGGTGGTGAGCTTCGTGCTCAGCCCCGGGCTCGCCACGATCGCGTTGGTGTCGCTGGGGTTGCGGGCGTTCCTGGCCCGGGACGCGGTGGTGGCGCGGTGCGCGGCGCTGCTCGCGGTCTGCTGGGCCACGGTGTTCGCCCGGCACGCCTACCAGCGGGTCCGGCCGATCGACTTCCCGAAGTGGTCCTACCCGAGCGGGCACGTCACGGCGGTCACGGCGGTCGCGTTCACCGGCGTGGTGCTGTGCGCGTGGATGGCGCGCCGGCGCCTGCGGCTCGCGGTGGCGCTGGCGTGCGCGGCGGTGCTCGCCACGGCGGCCAGCCGGGTCGTGCTGGAGATGCACTGGTTCACCGACACGCTCGGCGCGGTGCTCGCCGTGGTGGGCGTCGGCCTCGTCGTCGCCCGTGCCCTGGGGTTGCTGCCCGTGGGCGTAGGGTCGAGACGTGAGCAGTCCTGACCTTTCCTGCCGCACCTCGACGGACCCGATCGAGGTGCGCGAGCTGGGCACCATCGACTACCTGGCCGCGTGGGACCTGCAACGGGAGCTCGCCGAGGCCCGCGCGGACGGCGCGATCGGCGACACGATGCTGCTGCTGGAGCACCCGCCCGTCTACACCTGCGGCCGGCGCACCTCGCCGGAGGAGCGGCCGAGGGGCGGCGACGTGCCGGTCATCGACGTGGACCGGGGCGGCAAGATCACCTGGCACGGGCCGGGCCAGCTCGTCGGCTACCCGATCGTGGGGCTGGCCGAGCCGTTGGACGTCGTGCAGTACGTCCGCCGGCTGGAGCAGGCGCTGATCCACGTGTGCGATCGGCTGGGCGTGCGCACGGGGCGCGTCGAGGGCCGCAGCGGGGTGTGGATCCCGGCCGACGAGCGGGGCGGCGAGCGCAAGGTCGCGGCGATCGGGATCAGGGTGCAGCGGGGCGTCACCATGCACGGGTTCGAGATCAACTGCGACGCCGACCTGTCCGCGTTCGGCGACATCATCCCGTGCGGCATCCGGGACGCCGGGGTGGCGTCGTTGTCGCACGAGCTGGGCCGGGCCGTGACCGTGGCCGAGGTGCTGCCGCTGGTCCGGGAGGCGGTCGTGGACGCGTTGAACGGCGACCTGCCGGTGACCGAGCGGACGCTGGACCGGTCGGGGCCGGTCGCGGCCGGGGTGACGTTCGCCGTGCGCGGCTGATCCGTCCGGCTCCTGACAAGCCCATCCGACCTCTCTAGGTTCCGTAATCACGGATGACCAGAGGGGAGAGTCGTCGTGCTCCTGACCCGACGAGACCTGCTCCGCACCTGTGGCGTGGCGGGGGCCGCCACGCTGGCGCCCACCGCGACCGCCGCGGCGACGGCCGGGCCGGACGACTGGTTCGGCTGGTTGCGCGCCCACCGGCGGCAGGTGGCGGCCGTGCTGGACGACGGGCGCGGCGGGCGGGTCGCGCACCGGCCGGACGAGCGGCAGCCGTTGGCGTCGGCGGTGGCGGTGGTGCACCTGGGCGCGTACGCGCGGGCCGTCGAGGCGGGCGCGGCGCGGCCGGAGGAGCGGGTCGGCGTCGGCGAGTGGGAGCGGTACCACCTCGACGTGGGCGGTGGCGCGCACCAGGCGTCGTTACGCGCGTTGGGCATCCGCTCCACCAACGGCGTCGTCGCCGACGACCCGCACCACGCCGTCACGCTGGACGACCTGGTCGCGGCCGCGGTCCGGCACGGCGACCACGCGGCGGCGGACTTCCTGCGGCACCGGTTGGGCGAACAGGCGCTCCGGGAGACCGCGGCGCGGTGGCCGACGCTGCCCGTGCCCGAGGTCCTGGGCGAGGTGCTGCGCCTGGTGCTCGGCCGCCGGGTGGACGTGCGACGGTACCTCGACGACCCGCGGTTGCAGTTGGAGGTGATCGGGCGGCTGCCCGACGTGCCGCGCAGCCCCGAGGGGCGGCGTCCGTGGGCCGGCGGCACGTGGACGGGCACGGCGGCGGGGCTGAACCGGGCGCACCGGGCGTTGACCGCCGTGCCGCTCGCCCGCGCGCACCTGGAACGCGCCGACGCCGACCTCGGCCACCCGCTGCCGCCGGGCGTGGCGGGCGTCGGGTTCGCGGGCGGGTCGCTGCCGGGCGTGGTCGCGGTCGGCTTCGGCGTGCGGCGGGACGACGGCTCGGTGGGCAGCGCGGCCGTGCTGGTCGAGGAGGTGGACGAGCCGTGGGCCGGCCGGGCCGGCGAGCTGGCGGGGCTGGTCCGCCGGGCCCTGCTGGAGCCCGTCGTGCTGCGGGAGTTCCGGGCGAGCCTGTCGTAGGGGGTGGGCAGGCGCTCGGGCCGCCCACCCCCGCGACGGGCCGGTCAGCCCCGGAGCTGCGGCGCGACGGCGGCCGCGACCAGCTCCACGTGGTCGAGGTCGGCGAGGTCGAGCACCTGGAGGTAGACGCGGTCGATGCCGGTCTTCTCGCGCCACGAGCCGAGCCGGTCGACCACCTCGTCCGGCGTGCCGGCCAGGCCGTTGCGGCGCAGCTCGTCCACCTCGCGGCCGATGGCGTCGGCCCGGCGGGCGACCTCGGCGTCGTCGCGGCCGACGCACACCACGAGGGCCGCCGACCGGGTGATCTCGGCCGGGTCGCGGCCGATCTCGGCGCACGCCGCGTCGACCCGGGCGAGCACCTCGACGGCGCTGTCCACCGGCTGGAACGGCAGGTTGAACTCGTCCGCGAACCGCGCGGCGAGCGCCGGCGTGCGCTTGCGGCCGGTGCCGCCGACCAGCACGGGGATCCTGTGCGCGGGCTTGGGCAGCGCGGGCGAGTCGGCCAGCCGGTAGTGCGTGCCGGTGAAGTCGAAGGTCTCGCCGACCGGCGTGTTCCACAGGCCGGTGATGATCTCCAACTGCTCCTCGTACCGCTCGAAGCGCTCGACCGTGGACGGGAACGGCAGCCCGTACGCGGTGTGCTCGGCCTCGTACCAGCCCGCGCCGAGGCCGAACTCGACCCGTCCGCCGGACATCTGGTCCACCTGCGCCACGGAGATGGCCAGCGGGCCGGGGTGGCGGAACGTGGCGGCGGTCATCAGCGTGCCGAGCCGGATGGTCTCGGTGTCGCGGGCCAGGCCCGCGAGCGTGATCCAGGCGTCGGTCGGGCCCGGCAGGCCGTCCACGCCGCCCATCTTGAGGTAGTGGTCGGAGCGGAAGAACGCGCCGTAGCCCGCGGCCTCGGCGGTGCGCGCCACCGCCAGCAGGTCGTCGTAGGAGGCCCCTTGCTGGGGCTCGGTGAAGATGCGGAGTTCCACCCGGGTGACGCTAGTCGGGTGGGTGGGGACGTCGCGATCCGAGCGTCGTCACCGCCGCCGTGACCTGGATCGCCTGTCGTCGGCGGCGGGCTCCTCGGCGGGGGCGTCGGCGCGCACGCGGAGCCCTTCCACGACGCGCACGATGGTGCGCTCCACCTCGGCGCTGGCCTTGCGCGGGTCCGACGAGCCCGCGATGGTGCTCGCGCCGGCGGACAGCGCGCCGAACAGCAGCCTGCTCATCGTCTCCACCGGCAGCTGCTCCAGCTCGCCGGAGGTGACCAGCACCTCGATCGTGGAGCGCAGCAGGCCGTAGCTGAAGTGCTCCTCGGCCTCGCGCCAGCGCTCCCAGCCCATCACCACCGGGGCCTCGTGGATCACGATCCGCTGGTAGGCGGGCTCCAGGCAGACGCGGACGTACGCGCGCAGGCCCGCGATGGCGGTGTCCCACGGGTCGCCGGGCGCGCTGACGATCTCGCCGAGCTTCTCGATGAACTTCGTCTCGACCGAGTCGAAGGCGGCCTCGAACAACGCCTGCTTGCCGCTGAAGTGGTGGTACAGCGCGCCTTTGGTGAGCCGGGCCCGCTTGGCCACCTCGTCCAGGGACGTGCCCGCGTACCCCCGTTTGGTGAACAGCTCCACGGCGCTGTCCACCAGGGCGCGCCTCGTCGACTCCGAGTAGTCCAACCGCCTCGACCGCACTGTCACCACGTTCACAACCGTACGACATACCGACGGTACGTACCCGTGGTATGTTCGTCTCATCGGCCATACCGACGGTATGCGACAGACCTGGGGTATGACGCCGGTCACGACGAGAGGAGGGCGTGATCATGGGTTGGACCGACTTCTACCGGCGGCGCGACGCTCTGGACGCCGTGCTCCACGCCGCGGCGGCGGACCCCGCCGCGCCCCTGACGTTCGACCGCGACCTGTTCGCCACCGGGGACGAGCTGCTCCTGGCCCTGCACTACCGCTGGATGCAGCAGCTCACCGGCCGCCTGGGCACGGCCCTGGCCGACAGCGACGACGACCGCGTCGAGACCGTGGCCCGCACCTGGCGCGCCCTGGCCGCCGAGCAGCCGGTGCTGCGCGCGGTGCTCGACGCGCACCTGACCGACGCCGGGGCGATCGGGCGCGAGCAGCGGATGCTGGCGCTGACCGCGGGCCTCGCGGAGCTGTCCGAGCCGGCCGCGGAGATCACCCGCGTGGGCGCGGCGTTCGCGAACCTGCTGCGCTCCGGCCCGGCCGCCGTCGTGCCCGACCGGCGCCGCGGGCTCGCCAAGAGCGCCTGAGCGCCGGTTAGGTGTGGGGCATGCCGAAGTGGAACACCCGCAAGTGGGACACCGCCGACATCCCCGACCAGGGCGGGCGCACCGCGCTGGTCACGGGGGCCAACTCGGGCCTGGGCCTGCGGACCGCGCAGGTGCTGGCGGAGAAGGGCGCGCACGTGCTGCTCGCGTGCCGGTCCGCCGAACGCGGCCGGCGGGCCTTGGAGCAGGTGCTCGCCACCGGCGGCCGGGCCGAGGTCGTGCCGCTGGACCTGGCCGACCTGGCGTCGGTCCGCGCGGCCGCCGCGCGGGTGCGCGAGCGCACCGGTGACGCGCTGGACGTGCTGGTGAACAACGCGGGCGTGATGGCGGTGCCGAAGGGCCGCACCGCCGACGGCTTCGAGACCCAGTTCGGCACCAACCACCTCGGCCACGCGGCGCTGACGTGGCTGCTGATGCCCGCCCTGCGGACCCGGCCGGGAGCGCGCGTGGTCACCGTGTCGAGCCTGCTCCACCGGATCGGCCGGGTGGACCTGGCCGACCCGAACTACGAGGCGCGCCGGTACTCGGCGTGGGCCGCGTACGGGCAGTCCAAGCTGGCGAACCTGCTGTTCGCCCGGGAGCTGGACCGGCGGACGCGGGCCGCGGGCGTGGACGTGACGTCGGTCGCCGCCCACCCCGGCGCGACCGCCACCGAGCTGAGCGCCAACATGGCGCGGGCCAGGGGGAACCCGCTGCTCGGCCTGGGCACGAAGATCAGCGACCTGTTCTCGCAACCGGTCGCGCTCGGGGCGTTGCCGCAGCTCTACGCGGCCACCTCGCCGGACGTCGAACCGGGCGGCTACTACGGGCCGGACGGGTTCCGCGAGACCCGCGGCCACCCCGCCCCGGCGCGCTCCACCCC
Organism: Actinosynnema sp. NPDC004786; assembly: GCF_053601135.1. Lineage (NCBI taxonomy): Bacteria > Bacillati > Actinomycetota > Actinomycetes > Pseudonocardiales > Pseudonocardiaceae > Actinosynnema > Actinosynnema sp. NPDC004786. The sequence goes on from NZ_JBSGBG010000035.1 coordinate 73,395, forward strand.
GGCCTCCCGCGACCAGCTCGCGGCCAACCGGTTGTGGGACTTGACGGCCGAGCTGACGGGCGTCGCGCCGGACCCCTCGTGACGTAGGGTTGAGGTCGTGACCGTCGTACCTGAAGGTCGGAAGCTGCTGCGGCTGGAAGTCCGCAACAGCCAAACGCCCATCGAGAAGAAGCCCTCGTGGATCAAGACCAAGGCGAAGATGGGCCCCGAGTACCGGGAGCTCAAGGGCCTGGTCAAACGCGAGGGCCTCCACACGGTGTGTGAAGAGGCCGGTTGTCCCAACATCTACGAGTGCTGGGAAGACCGGGAGGCCACCTTCCTGATCGGTGGCGAGCAGTGCACCCGACGCTGCGACTTCTGCCAGATCGACACCGGCAAGCCCGCCGACCTCGACCGCGACGAACCGCGGCGCGTGGCGGAGTCGGTGCAGGCCATGGGTCTGCGGTACTCGACCGTGACCGGGGTGGCGCGTGACGACCTGCCCGACGGCGGCGCGTGGCTGTACGCCGAGACCGTCCGCCAGATCCACGCGATGAACCCCGGCACCGGCGTCGAGCTGCTGATCCCCGACTTCAACGCGGTGCCCGAGCAGCTGGCCGAGGTGTTCGCGTCCCGGCCCGAGGTGCTCGCGCACAACCTGGAGACGGTGCCGCGGATCTTCAAGCGGATCCGGCCCGGGTTCCGCTACGAGCGGTCGCTGGAGGTCCTGACCGCGGCCCGCGAGGCCGGCCTGGTGACGAAGTCCAACCTGATCCTGGGCATGGGCGAGACGCCGGACGAGGTCGCCGAGGCGCTGCAGGACCTGCACGACGCGGGCTGCGAGATCATCACCATCACGCAGTACCTGCGGCCCTCGCCCCGGCACCACCCCGTCGAGCGGTGGGTGAAGCCGGAGGAGTTCGTGACGCACAAGGAGACCGCCGAGCGCATCGGGTTCTCCGGCGTCATGGCCGGTCCCCTGGTCCGCTCGTCGTACCGGGCCGGGCGGCTGTACGCGCAGGCCGTGCAGAAGCGCGGCGACGTGCTGCCGGACGAGCTGCGCCACCTGCTCGAGGCGGGCAGCGCGGCCCAGGAGGTCACCTCACTGCTGTCGGCTCGCTGACCACCACGCCGTCCAGCGCCCGGACGTAATCCGCTCCGAAGGCGCTGGACGGCGTGTGCGCGCCCGGCGTCGCGTCGGCGAGGCGTTGCACCGCCTTGACCACGGAGTCGGCCGTGAGGTCGTAGGCGTTCGGCCCGGTGAGCGCGGCGCGGACCCGGTTGCCCTCGCCGTCCCACGCCTCGCCGAACACCTCGCAGCGCGTCCTGGCCCTGGTGGCGTCGTCCGGGCCGCCGACGCGCCGGGCGAGGGCGTCGGCCAGCCGGCGCACGGGCGCGGCCCGCAGCAGTGGCGCGGTGAGCGGCTGGAGCCGGCCGAGCGCGCCGGGGATCGTGGTGAACGTGGTGACGTTCGGGATGCCGGTGGACCGGTAGGCGGTGCTCACGTCGCCCCACGGGATCGCCCCGACCTCCCGCGGCCGGTCGCGGAAGTGCGCCGTGCGCCGCCGGTGGCCGAGCCGGACGCCGCGGATCTCACCGCCCACCCGCACCCGCCCGCCGCCCCCGGACCCCTCGACGGCCGTCCGCGCCGTGCCCGCGCTCGCTCCGCCCTGGACGACGAACGCGAGGTCGAGGTGCGTGGCCGTCGGCAGGGCGCGGTGCAGCATCGCCGCGAGGCAGTCGGTGGGCACCACGTCGAACCCCGCGCCGGGCAGCAGCACCACACCGGCCCGCTCGGCGTCCTCGTGCCGGCGCGCCACGGCCTCGAAGACGTCGATCTCCCCGGTGATGTCGAGGTAGTGCGTGCCGCTCCGGAGGCAGGCGTCCACCATCGGCCCGGAGGTGGCCGAGAACGGCCCGGCGCAGTGGGCCACCACGTCCACGTCCGCGAGCGCCCGTGCCGCGTCCGGGAGCCCGAAGACCCGGTGCTCCAACCCCAGCCGGTCGGCCAGCGGGCGGAGCTTCGCCGCGTCCCGCCCGGCGAGCACGGGCGAAAGCCCCCGCCGCACCGCCAGTTCCGCGACCAACGTGCCGGTGAAGCCGTACGCGCCGTAGACCATCCACCTCATGCGCTAGAACCTACCGACAGGTAGCTACCGGGGCGACCGGCGCACCGCACTCCCGACCAACAACCCCGCCCCGACCGCGCCGACCGGTATCCCCCACCACAACCGCTGCCCCCGCAGCCGCTCGCAGATCCGCACGAACGCCGCGCCTTCCGCCTCGACCGCCACGGCGTCGAACCCCATGCCCACACCGTTGCCGCAGGCGATCGTGACGCCTTCGGCGGAGTCGGTGGTGAGCGGCAGGAGCAGGATGAGCAGCCCGGCCAGGAGGAACGCGACACCGACGACGGCGGCGACGACCCTGGGCGACATGGGAGGACGCTACGTCCCGGTTCGGCTCGGGCATAGGGGGATGTCACAGGGGGAGACCGGGTTAGCGGCCCCTAATGGACCATCCGGCCCAGTGCGGCGCACGGCGTCGGGACCGGCACCCGGCCGCGCCACGCGACGCCCGCCCGGAAGTCCGCCGGATCGCGGTCGACCCCACCGTGCGGGCGTGGGACCGGCCGGCGCACCTTGATCACAGCCACCTGATCAGGCGACGGACTTCACCGCCCGCCGGTGGTTCGATGGCACCGTGCGATCAGCCGACCCCGCGCCCCTGGTCGTGTTCGTCGTCGGCGCTCCCGGAGCGGGCAAGAGCACGGTGGTCCGGCACCTGGCCGAGCGCCTGCGGTGCGCGGAGTTCCTGAGCGGCGACGTGCTGCGGCGCACCGCCGAGGAGGACACCGAGATCGGGCGCGACGTCGCCGACCGGCTGTCCCGCGACGAGACGATGCCGGTGGCGCTGTACTGCCGGATCGTGCGGCGCGAGGTCGGGCGCGGTCGCCACACCGGCCTCGTCTTCGACGGGTTCCCCCGGACGGTGGAGCAGTGCCTGGCCATCCCCGCCGTGCTCGACGCCGCCGGACTGCCGGGCGCGGACGTGCTCGGGTTGGGGCTGCACGTGCCGGCGGCGGTGTCGATCGACCGGATCCGCCGCCGCAACGAGCGCGCCCAGGACACCGCGCACGAGGCCCGGACGCGGTTGTCGACCCACGCCCGGAGGGCCGCGGACGTCGCCCGGGCCTTCGCCGAACGGTGGCCCTACGTCGAAGTGGACGCGACCGCCCGCGTCGAGCGCGTGGTCCGCGCCGCCTTGGCGGCGCTCTCAGGGCAGGTCCACCACGTCGCCGAACGCCGCTGACTCGCGCGCGAGCGAGGCGAGGTCGACCGGTTCGCGGGCGAACGAGAACTCCGGGCTGTCCAACAAGCCGTGCGCGCGTGCTTCCAGCCACGACAGCTCGCGGTACTTGTCCGGCGCCATGAACTGCGCCCCGAAGTCCCAGCCGACCCCCGACACCTGCCGGTCGCCGTAGAGCCGCCGGGCCCGTTCCCGGTAGACGTCCGCGGTGACGGTGTCGGGGTGGTTGAACGACAGGTCGAACCCGTTCGCGCTCAGGCCGAACACGGCCAGGCCGTACAGGATCGTGCACTCGACCCCGATCCGGGCGCAGAACCCGGCGATGCGCCGGGCGCCGACCGCGCTGCCCGCGTAGGACAGCAGGAAGAGCCGTTCGAGGCGGTGCACCTGCCGGTACGCCTCGAGGGCCGCGACCACCGTGGCGCCCGACGCGACGGTGTCACCGACGACGAGGCAGGGCCTGCCCGCGTCGAACCGGGCGTAGGAGACGTCGATCTTGGCGTCGTCCGCCGCGACGTCCACCCGCGAGGTGGCGACGAGGTTCGTCGGCAGGTTGATCTCGACGGACTCGGCCGCGGCGGCGAGTTGGTAGGCCAGTCCCTTGCTCAGGATCACCAGCTCCGCCGCGTCGGCGAGTTCGTCGGCCAAGTGGGCCACGAACAGCCGGCTGGCGGCGAAGCAGGCCCTCCGGTAGGGCAGGCCGATCAGCCCGCGTTCGAACAGGACCCGCTCCAACGGCCGGTTCTCCACGATGTGGAGGCCGGGCCCGACCGCGCGGACCCGGCTCTCCCCCACGTCAGGGCGCATCGCGGTGCGCCGTCACCGGTGGACGCCGAGCCGGTGCAGGGCGTCCAGCATGGGCCGGTCGCCCGCCAGCACGTTGGCCCGGTACTCGTCTATCGACGCCCGCAACCAGGCCGGGGGCACGACCGGGTCGCGCGGCGCGCCGGGGAGCCTGCCCAGCGCCTCACCGGCCCCGGTGAAGTCGTCCACCACCTCCAGGGCCAGCGACGCGACGTGCGGGTGCACGTAGTCGCTGACGCGGGCGCCCCGGTACTCCAGGTGGTCCCGGCGGTACTTCGAGTTGCGCGGCGCCACCACGATCACCGGCGTCCGCAGCGAGGCGGCGGCGGCCATCTCCACCCCGATGCCCAGGCCACGTCGCTCGCGCGCGTCCACGACCACCGCGGACGCCGTGAGCACCTGGTACATGTCCCGGCCGAACTGCCCGAGCACGTTGGTCGGATCGGTGATCGGGTCGTCCGGGTTCAGGAACACCACCTCCAGCGGGTGGGCGCCCTCCCGGACCTGCTCGCGCTCCAGGTCGGTCCAGCACAGCTTCCGCTCATCGCCCTCGCCCTTCGCGATGGAGCCCGAGCAGTACACCGAAATGATCATCGATCTCCCGTTCCGGTCATGCGTGCAGCGAGTCCGCCGCGGTTCGGACGGCGGACTCCGCCTGAGCCAGGGATTTCACCTCGGCCGGCCGGAAAGCGCGTGAGCGCACCACCGCCCGGCGCAGACCTTCCATCCGATCCGGGGACTGGCTCGCCACGGCGATCGAGCCGAACTCCGGGGTGGACCGCAGGTGGACCAACTCGGCCCACGAGGCGGTGACGTGGACGAAGTCGGCCAACCCGAGCCAGTGGAGCGCGAGGTCCAGGGCTCGCGCGGACACGGCGGACACGCCCGGGTCCTGCTCCACGCCGCAGGACAGCCCGCCGAAGGGGAAGTCGCGCAGGATGGTGGCGTCGAGGTCGTGCAGGTAGCTCGACAGGTAGGCACGGGAGACGAACCAGCCGATGCGCGCCAGTTCCTCCGGGTGCGGGCGGGTCGGGATCGCCCGGGCGACGAACCGGGTGACGAACGCCTGCTCCCCCAGCCTCTCGGGCACGGCCCGCAGCTCGCCCTCCGGCTCCCGGTGCCCCGGTGGCCAGTGCCTGGCCAGGCTCGACGCCAGTCGACCCAGCTCCCCGTCGCGGCCCAGGGCCGCGTCCCACCGGCAGGCGATGTGGTCGGCGGTCGAGCCGGCCCCGCGAGGACTCCAGACCAGGTCCCGGGCCAGGGCAAGGGACAGCGGGGTCACGTACGGGTTCTCCGGGTCCGCGCGGTACTCGGCGGCCTTCCGCTCGCCGTACCGCATCACGTCCGGGGTCGGTGCGCAGTAGGCGACCTGGCGCAGCGCGACCAGGTCGCGCAGCCGCTCCAGGAGGCTCGGGATGCCCGGCACCTCGAACAGGTAGGAGGCGGGCATGACCAGGTTCGCGTCGGTCGCCAGCACGGCGAGGCGCGTCGCGTGCAACGCCTGCTCGGTGGTCAACTGCGGTTGCCCGCGCCGAAGGGGGAAGCCGTAGCAGTGCAGGATCTCCGGGTTGAGGTACTGGACGAAGACCGGTCGGGTCCGGTCGTAAAGGGGACCGGCCGGCGGAACGCCGCTCAAGTGGATGTCCCGCCCCGCGACGAAGGCGTCGCGGGCACTTGCCACGACCTGGGTCCGCATCCCGGACACCGATGCCACCGAGGCGACCACCGCTCACCCCGGCACAAATCCACGAGCGAACCGCCAGCCCACGTCCCACCCCCTGACCAGCGCGAATGACGAGGCTAGCAACGCGGACGGCGGGAACTTCCGCATTTATGTGGCACTGGCCACACCAACACCCCAAAGAGTGCACGAATTCCACGGGACGGGGCCGCTATTCCGACCCGGAAGGCCTGCCGCAATGCCCGCGGGAAAACGAGCACCCAGTCCGGGGAGAGGCGACCGATCCCATTTTTCGCCGTGCGACGGCCGGCTCCACGCCGATTGATCGGCACGTGCCCGGCGGCGGACGACGGGACCAGAGGAGGCCACCCCGGCGGGGTTCGCAGGGCGAAGCGCCGGAGTGGAGCCCGACGACGTGGGGGCCAGGGGCGACCGCCCCGACGGGGTCCGGGGTTGCACCGCCGGACCGGCGCAGTGGGCGCGGCAGGATTCGAACCTGCGACCGCTCGGGTGTAAACCGAGTGCTCTTCCGCTGAGCTACGCGCCCCCGAAGCGCCGGCGGACGGCCGGCGCCGGGAAGGTATCAGGCCAGGGCGGCCACGGCCTTCTTCCACGCTTCCTGGTCGCGCGGTTCGCCGGGTGCGTTCACCTCGGCGTAGCGGACCACGCCGGCGGTGTCGATCAGGAACGTGCCGCGGTTGGCCAGGCCCGCCTGCTCGTTGAACACGCCGTAGGTCCGGGCGACCTCGCCGTGCGGCCAGAAGTCGGACAGCAGCGGGAACTGGTAGCCCTCTTGGGCGGCCCACGCCTTCAGGCTGAACGGCGTGTCCACGGACACACCGATGACCTGCACGTTCTCGTCCTCGTACACGGCCAGCTCGTCGCGCACCTGGCACAGCTCGCCGGTGCAGATGCCGCTGAACGCGAACGGGTAGAACACCAGCAGCACGTTGCGCTCGCCGCGGAACGAGGAGAGCGTCACGGGCTGCTTGTTGTAGTCGTTGAGCGTGAAGTCCGGGGCCTGAGCGCCGACCTCGACCATGCAACCCTCCACAGTACGCCGCTGACCGCGGACAACCCGAAGAACGGGCTCCACCCGATCGGGGAGCCCGCCGTCGAGCCTAGGGCATGGGCGGTCGGCGGCCCGTCGTGGTCAGCGCTTCGTCTTGACCGACTTCGGGGAGACGAGCCTGGTCGCGGACCAGTCGGCGCTCACCGTGATGTTGGAGGTCTGGGCGAGCCCCGCGGTGGACACGGCCTCGGCGATGTCGCTCGGCTCGACGTGACCGGCCCGGCCGGTCTTGGGCGTCAACACCCAAATCACGCCGTCGTCGGCCAACGCCGTCGTGGCGTTGATCAGGGCGTCGGCGAGGTCGCCGTCCTCCTCGCGCCACCAGAGCAGGACCACGTCCACGACTTCGTCGGAGTCCTCATCGAGCAGATCACCGCCCACCCGCTCCTCGATCGCGGCACGGAGGTCGTCGTCGACGTCCTCGTCCCAGCCGATCTCCTGGACCACGCTGCCCGGGTCGATCCCGAGCCTGTCGGCGACACCGATCTTGCCGGCGTCTTCCGCGGCGACCACGGCTTCCACTCCTCCAAGTACACAAGAGCGGCAGCCGGGTACGACTGCCGCGCGATGTCACTACCAGTCGCGGCTAGCGAACACTGTCAGCCCCGCCACGCGCAACCGTAACGGCCAAGACACGCCGCATCGGGTACCCCCCGGTGCGGCCGCCGAACGGCATGAGGCAAGCTCGACACACCTCCTATTCGCGCGCGCGAGGGACACGATCCAGAATTACTCACCGGTAGAGGTGACGGGAGCGTGACCGGCGGGCGACGATGGGAGTCGAGAAGACCCCGGAACGAGGAGATCCCTTGGCCCCGCAGAACACCCCCGAGCGGGTACGCGTCATCCGTGACGGTCTGGCCGCCCACCTCCCCGACATCGACCCGGAGGAGACCGCGGAGTGGCTGGAGTCGTTCGACGCCGCGCTCAAGGGCGGCGGGCAGCAGCGCGCCCGCTACCTGATGCTGCGGCTGCTCGAGCGGGCCAGGGAGAGCCACGTCAGTGTCCCTTCGCTGACCAGCACGGACTACGTCAACACCATCCCCACCGAGCGCGAGCCGTGGTTCCCCGGCGACGAGGAGGTGGAGCGCCGCTACCGGGCCTGGATCCGGTGGAACGCGGCGATGACCGTGCACCGCGCGCAGCGGCCCGGCGTCGGCGTGGGCGGCCACATCTCGACCTACGCGTCGTCGGCCAGCCTCTACGAGGTGGGCTTCAACCACTTCTTCCGGGGCAAGGACCACCCCGGCGGCGGTGACCAGGTCTTCATCCAGGGCCACGCCTCCCCCGGCGTGTACGCCCGCGCGTTCCTCGAGGGCCGGTTGACCGCCGAGCAGCTCGACGGCTTCCGCCAGGAGTTCTCGCACGCCGGCCCGGGCGGCGGCCTGCCGTCGTACCCGCACCCGCGGCTGATGCCGGACTTCTGGGAGTTCCCGACCGTCTCCATGGGCCTCGGCCCGATGAACGCGATCTACCAGGCGCGGTTCAACCGCTACCTGCACGACCGCGGCATCAAGGACACGTCCGACCAGCACGTGTGGGCGTTCCTCGGCGACGGCGAGATGGACGAGCCGGAGTCGCGCGGCCTGCTCCAGGTGGCGGCGAACGAGCAGCTGGACAACCTCACCTTCGTGGTCAACTGCAACCTGCAGCGCCTCGACGGCCCGGTGCGCGGCAACGGCAAGATCATCCAGGAGCTGGAGGCGTTCTTCCGCGGCGCGGGCTGGAACGTCATCAAGGTCATCTGGGGCCGCGAGTGGGACGCGCTGCTGCACGCCGACCGCGACGGCGCGCTGGTCAACCTGATGAACACCACGCCGGACGGCGACTACCAGACGTACAAGGCCAATGACGGCGCGTACGTCAAGGAGCACTTCTTCGGCCGCGACCCGCGGACGAAGGAGCTGGTCGCGCCGATGTCCGACGACGAGGTGTGGAACCTCAAGCGCGGCGGCCACGACTACCGCAAGGTCTACGCGGCGTACAAGGCGGCGGTGGAGCACCACGGCCAGCCGACGGTCATCCTCGCCAAGACCATCAAGGGCTACGGCCTGGGCCCGCACTTCGCGGCGCGCAACGCCACGCACCAGATGAAGAAGATGACCCACGAGGACCTGAAGCTCTTCCGGGACAGCCTGCGCATCCCGATCGCGGACAAGGACCTCGACCCGTACCTGCCGCCGTACTACCACCCCGGCAAGGACGCCCCGGAGATCCAGTACCTGCTGGAGCGGCGCCGCCAGCTCGGCGGGTTCGTGCCGGAGCGGCGGACCAAGTCCAAGGCGCTGGTGCTGCCCGGCGACAAGGTCTACGACGTGGTGCGCAAGGGCTCGGGCAAGCAGGAGGTCGCCACCACGATGGCGTTCGTCCGGCTGGTCCGCGACCTGGCCAAGGACCCGGAGATCGGCGGCCGGATCGTGCCGATCATCCCGGACGAGGCGCGCACGTTCGGCATGGACTCGATGTTCCCGGCGCAGAAGATCTACAACCCCAACGGGCAGATGTACACGTCCGTGGACGCCCAGCTGATGCTCGCCTACAAGGAGAGCGAGCAGGGCCAGATCCTGCACGAGGGCATCAACGAGGCCGGCTCGACCGCGTCGTTCACCGCGGCGGGCACGTCCTACGCCACGCACGGCGAGCCGATGATCCCGATCTACATCTTCTACTCGATGTTCGGGTTCCAGCGCACCGGCGACGGCCTGTGGGCGGCGGCGGACCAGATGGCGCGCGGTTTCGTGCTGGGCGCGACGGCCGGCCGGACCACGCTGACCGGCGAGGGCCTCCAGCACGCGGACGGGCACTCGCTGCTGCTCGCGCACACCAACCCCGCGGTGGTGGCGTACGACCCGGCGTGGTCGTTCGAGGTGGCGCACATCGTCCGGGACGGCCTGCGGCGGATGTACGGCGAGAACGCCGAGAACATCTTCTACTACATCACCGTCTACAACGAGCCGTACCAGCAGCCGGCCGAGCCCGCGGACCTGGACGTCGAGGGCCTGCTCAAGGGCCTGTACCGGTACCGGTCGGCGCCGGCGCAGAGCGGGCCGCGGGCGCAGCTGCTCGCGTCCGGCGTGGCGATGCCGTGGGCGGTCAAGGCCCAGCAGATGCTGGCCGAGGAGTGGGGCGTGCAGGCCGACCTGTGGTCCGCGACGTCGTACTCGGAGCTGCGGCGCGAGGCGGTCGAGGTCGACCGGCACAACCTGCTGCACCCCGACCAGGAGCCGCGCGTGCCGTACGTGACGCAGGCGCTGGCCGACGCGGCGGGCCCGGTGGTGGCGGTGTCCGACTGGATGAGCGCCGTGCCGGACCTGATCCGGCCGTACGTGCCGACGGACATGACCACGCTGGGCACGGACGGGTTCGGGTTCTCCGACACCCGGCCGGCGGCGCGGCGGCACTTCCTGGTCGACGCCGAGTCGATCGTGGTCGCCACGCTGGCGGCGCTGGCCAAGCGCGGCGAGGTCCAGCAGTCGCTGGTCGTGCAGGCCGCCCGGCAGTACAAGATCGACGACGTCGGCGCGGCCGGCCCGTCCACCACGGACGCCGGCCTGGCCTGATCGGCGGACCCCGGGGCGGTCACACGGTGGTGTGACCGCCCCGGGGCGTTTCCGCACTAATGCGGCCGACCAGCGGAAATCTGCGCGTTCCCGCTGCGGGATGTGATCCGCCCCATAGACTTGACGCAGAAACCCGGCGTTCCAACGAGGGGTCGGATGGGGCCGCAGCCGCAGCACGCGGTGCACCGCACGGTCGTGGTCGTGGACGTGTCCGCGTTCAGCCGGAGGTCCCTCATCCCGCAGGGCGCGATCCGGCGCGGCCTGTACGCGGCGCTGGCGGCGGCGTTCGAGGACTGCGGGCTGGACTGGTCGGCGGCCTACCACGAGGACCGGGGCGACGGCGTGCTGGTGCTCGTGCCGCCCGACGTGCCCAAGAGCCGGGTGGCCGACGGCCTGGTGCACGCCCTGCACGGCGAGCTGCGCCGGTACAACGCCACCCGCACCGAGGACGCGCTGATGCGGCTGCGGATGGCCATCACGGCGGGCGAGGTGCAGCACGACGACGAGGGCGTGGTCGGCGAGGCGGTGACGCTGGCGTTCCGGCTGCTCGACTCCCGGCCGCTGCGCGACGCGCTGGAGCGCTCGACGGGGTTGTTCGCGCTGATCGTGTCCGACCGGTTCTACGCCGACGTGGTGGAACCCGACCCGGCGATGGACCCGGGCTCGTTCCGCCGGGTGGACGTGGAGGTCAAGGAGGTCCGCGGGCACGCCTGGCTGCACCTGCCGAACGCCGCCGCGCCCGAGCCGGCCCCTCCCCCGCCGCCCGCGCCACCCGACCGCGCGCCGCGGCCGAGGCTCCCGAAGCCGCGCCTGGCGCCCCTGCTGCTGGTGCTGCCGCTGCTGGTGGTCGGCGTGACGAACGCGGCGGGCTCGGCGCCCGCCGCCGTGCCGCCCTGCCCGCCCCCGGTCCAGCTGAACGTGCTGGTGTCCGACGAGCTGGAGGAGGTCGTCCGCTCGCTCGCGCTGGCGTTCGAGGACACCACCGGCCCGCACAACGAGCTGCAGTGCAAGGAGCTGAACGCGCTGGTCTTCAGCGGGCCGTCGACCGACCAGCGGGCCGCGCAGGCGCTCGGCCAGGGCTGGGCGACGGGCGACCTGACCGCGGTGGGCCCCGAGCCGCACGTGTGGCTGCCGGACAGCGACGCCGAGGTCCGCGCCGTGGAGGCGCGCCTGCGGGACCGCACCGACGTGCGGCTGCGCCCGCGCGACAGCGTGGCGGTGTCGCCGGTGGTGCTGGGCGCGTCGGAGGAGCTGGCCGGGCGGATCGCGCCGGACGGCGACTTCCGGTGGGACTACTCCGGGCGGCACGCCTCGGTGGACCCGTCCTCGGGGGTCGGGGTGCTGGCCGCGGCGGCCCTGGCGCACGGCAGGCTCGGCGGGCTGGACCTGGACGCGGCGGACGTGCCGCGCAGGCTGCACGAGATCACCCGCGCGTCCACCGCCGACGAGCCGTGCGTGGGCGACGTGACGGTGGTCGGCTCGGAGAAGGCGGTGGCCGACACCGAAGGCTGCCGGGTGCTGTACCCGGCCGACGGCACGTTGCAGCTGAACCACCCGTTCGTGGAGATCGAGCGGCCGGAGCGGCCGCGCAACGAGCGGCGGCAGCGGATCGTGGACCGGTTCCTCGAGTACCTGCGCTCCGACCAGGCCCAGGAGCAGTTCCGGCGGGCGCGGTTCCGGGACGTGGCCTGGAACGTCGGCGCCGACCCCGGGCTGGGCGTGCGCCCGGGGCGGCCGCGCCTGCTGCCGGTCGTGCCGGACGCGACGGCGGTGCGCGCGGCGTGGGAGCGCGCGAGCCGGGCGCGGGTGATCGGCCTGGTCGGCGACGGCTCGGCGGACGCGAACACGTTCCTCCGGCAGGTGGCGCTGCTGGCCGGCCCCGAGGACCGGGTGGTCCCCGACCTGCCGCTGTCGGAGGGCCTGGCCGAGGAGGCCGTCGCGCGCGGCGTGCACGTCGTGGTGCTCGCGGCGCGGACGCCGGTCCCCGCGATCGCGCGGGCCATGTCCGGTCCCGTCCACGTGGTGGCGGTCGGCTTCACGGACGGCGCGTGCGCGCCCTCAACGGCCCTCCACGCCGTCGCGGAGGCCCACGGCGGCACATGCCACCAGATCGTCGACAGGAACGTTCCGGGGCCGTCTCAGCGCCAGGGGGAGGCCCTGGACGACGTGGCCCGCGCGGCGTGGGGAGGGTGACGTGATCCGTGTGCTGGTGCCGCTGCTCGTGCTGCTGGCGGCCTGCGCGACCCCGGTGGTGGACGACGCGGAGGAGGGCGAGGGCCCGATCACCTTCGTGGACGGCCGCGACACCACCGAGGGCCAGCAGGTGCGGGAGCTGGTGCGGCGGTGGAACGCGACCGCCAGCCGGCACGAGGACGTGTCGTTCGTGGAGATGCCGACCACCACCGACGGGCACCGCGCCCAGTTGACCGCCCGCGCCCAGGACCTGGAGGACGCGAGCGGCGGCCCGGACTGCTACGACGTGATGGCCGTGGACGTGGTGTGGACGGCCGCGTTCGGCGCCGCAGGGCACCTCGTCCCGCTCGACCCGGCGGAGTTCGGGGTCGAGCGGATGCTGGGGGAGGCGGTCCGGACGGCGGCCTCGCCCGACGGCGGGGTGTGGGCGGTCCCGTGGCGCAGCGACGCCGGGTTGCTCTACTACCGCAAGGACGTGCTCGACCGCGAAGGGCTGCGGCCGCCGACCACGTGGGAGGAGCTGAGGCGGCAGGCGACCGAGGTCGCGCCCCGGTACGGGCTCAAGGGCTACGTGGCCCAGCTCAGCCGCTACGAGGGCCTGACCGTGAACGCCGCCGAGGCCATCTGGGCGCACGGCGGCGACCTGGAGCACCCGGACTCCGCCGAGGCGAAGGCCGGCGTGCGGGCGTTGGCGGAGGGCATCGAGCAGGGCTGGATCCCGCGCGAGGCGCTCAAGTACGACGAGAACACGTCCCTGAAGGAGTTCCAGTCGGGCGGGGCGCTGTTCCTGCGCAACTGGCCGTTCGCGGGGCCGCGGCTGGCCGGCGGCGAGTCGCGGGTCGCCGACAAGTGGGCCGCGGTGGCGCTGCCCGGCCCGAGCGCGCTGGGCGGCTGGAACCTGGCCGTGTCCCGGTGCTCGGCGAACCAGAAGACCGCCCGCAAGTTCATCGAATTCGTCACCGGCGAGGCCAACCAGCGCCTGATGGCCCGGCGCGCCGGGTTCGCGCCCACCCTCCGGGCGCTGTACGACGAGCCGGGCCTGGTGTCGCCCGCGCTGCGGGACAGCCTGCTGGACGCCCGGGTCCGGCGCCCGTCGCCGCACTACGACGAGCTGACCAGCGTGATGCAGGAGAGCCTGCACCACGTGCTGGAGCGGCCGGACTCCGTGGACGAGTCCCTGGACCAGCTCGCGGAGGAGCTGTCCAGGGCCGAGCAGGGACGGCGTTAGGCCCGGTCGCGGCCGCGCCGGGCAGGCGCGGCCGTCAAGTCACGGCGCGGCGACGCCAGGTCAGGTCGTGGCCGCGCGAGCAGGGGCGGCGTCAAGTCACGGTGTGACCGAGCAGGGGCCGGCGCCGGGTCAGGTCGTGGCCGCGCCGAGCTGCGCCGTGCTCTGCTTCGCGGCCCGGTTCCAGTCGATCCAGCCGCGGATCACCAGCACCGCGAAGACGGTGTAGACGGCGGCGCTGAAGTACAGGCCGGACTGGATCTGCAGCGGCACGCCGATCGCGTCCACCACGAGCCACACCAGCCAGAACTCGACCAGGCCGACCCCCTGGAGGGTGAACGCGAGCACCGTGCCGACGAAGATCGCCGCGTCCGGCCACGGCGCCCACGAGGCGTTCAACGCGTCCAGCACGAGCGCGAAGCCGACCGTGCCGAGGACGAACGCGACCACCACGGCCACCCGCTCCTTGGCGGTGCCCTTGCGGACGACCACGCCGAACACCGGGTCGCGCCGCCGCGTCCACGCCCACCAGCCGTAGAGGGTGATCAGCGCGATCACCACCTGCCGCGCCGCCGTGCCGCCGAGCTGCGCGGACACGTAGACCACGAACAGCAGCGTGACCGAGACCAGCTGCACGGGCCAGGTCCACAGCGTGCGCTTCTGCGCCAGGTACACCACCACCAGCGCGAAGACCTGCCCGACGAACTCGGCCCAGGAGACCTTCTGGCCGAAGACCGTGAAGCCCTGCTCCACCAAGACGTGCACCGCGTCCTCCATCCCCGACAGGCCGTCCCGGGGCATGGCAAGCCAACGGCACGCGCGCCTCCCATCCGGACTTTCACCGTCGGCCCCGGAATTCCACCGGGTCAGCCGCCCTGGTGGGCGGGTCGCGGGCTGTCACCGCCGGTTCGGATTTCCACCGAGCCCCGGAGCGCATGTCTCTCATCGCGTCGGAACATCATGGCGCGCCCGCCTGTTCCCGGGGTGATCAACGGCACAAAGGGCAAGAATCGAGAACCCCGCGCACCGGTGGTCACCTCGACTTCAGCCCCGGTACACCGGCGGCCGCTAGCTTGCGCCGAATGCGAATCGTGCTCCTGGCCGCCGCGGTGGCGCCGCTGCTGCTCGCCTCCTCCCCCGGTCCGGCCGAGGTCGTGCCGGTCACCCAGACCCGCGCGTTCGTCGACGACCCCGCCGCGGCCCCGGCCAACGCCGACGCCGACGACCCGGCGATCTGGGTGCACCCGCGCTCGGCCCGGCAGAGCGTCGTGCTGGGCACCCTGAAGGAGGGCGGGCTGGCCGCGTTCGACCTGGCCGGCCGCACCCTGGGCACCTACCCGGCGCCCGCCGCGCCGACGCCGGACGCCAAGCCGGGCCGGTTCAACAACGTGGACGTGCTGAGCCGGGTGCCCGTCGGCGGCCGGACGCGCGACCTGGCGTTCGTCAGCGACCGCGGCCGGGACCGCATCCGGGTGTTCGAGCTGGACGGGCGCGGCGCGGCGGCGGGCGCGGCGGTCGTGCGGGACGTGACCGACCCCGGCGCGCGGCCGGTCTTCTCCTCCTCGGAGGAGGAGGTGGACGACCAGCACACGGCCTACGGGCTCGCGGCCGGGTTCGTCGGCCGCACGCCCGTGGTCGTGACGAACCGGCGCAACGAGACCAGGGTGGCGCTGCTGCGCGTCACGGCCGGGCCGTCCGGCTCGGTCGGCACGTCGGTGGTGGCGACGCTGGACCTGCCCTCGTCGTTCCGGCTGCCCGACGGCACCTCCTGGACGCCGTGCGGCGAGCCGGGTGAGGGCCCGCAGCTGGAGGGCATGGTGGTGGACTCCGAGCACGGCGTGCTGTACGCGGCGCAGGAGGACGTCGGCATCTGGCGCGTGCCGCTGCGGGCCACCGGGTTCGGCACGCCCGTGCTCGTGGACGAGGTGCGGTCGTTCGGGGTGCCGCAGACCTACGACCCGGAGACCGAGGAGTGCGCCGTCTCGGGCGCGGACCCCGGCTTCGGCGGCCGGCACCTGGTGGCCGACGCGGAGGGGCTGACCATCGGCGACGGGTACCTGATCGCGTCCAGCCAGGGCGACTCGCGGTTCGTGGCCTACGAGCGGACCGGCCGCAACCGGTACGCGGGCGAGTTCGTCGTGGGCGCGGGCCGGCGCGTGGACTCGGTCGAGCACTCCGACGGCGCGCAGGTCGTCACGGCCGACCTCGGCCCGGCCTACCCGCGGGGCCTGCTGGTCGTGCACGACGGCGAGCGCACCCCGGCCGAGGGCGACCTGCCGACCACCGGCTTCGTCTACGTGAGCTGGGCCGACGTCCTGCGCGCACTCCACTGACCCCCGCGTGTCCTCCCTCCGGAACTCGCGTGTCCTACTCCCAGAACGCGCGTGTCCTACGTTCAGAACGCGTGAGTCGAACGCTCAGGACCCGTGAGTCCTACGTTCGGGACCCCTGAATTCAACGCTCGGACAGCGACAGGCCCCCGCCCGGCACCTGCCGGACGGGGGCCTGTCCGCACGAACGGGGTCAGCGGCCTTCGATGTGCGGCGGGATCGGCATCCCGGCGGGCGGGGTCGGCGGGTCCGCCGGGCCCGAGCGGGCGGCCCGCGCCGCGGCCGTCACGGGCTCCTGCGACCGGCGCGGCGCCGGGGTGATGTGCGCCGACTCCTCCTGGATCCGGTTGAGCCAGCCCTCCCAGCGCTGCTGCATCGGCCGGACCAGGCCGCCGCCGACGCCGATCACGATCACGCCGCCGACCGTGGCCAGCACCGCGATCAGCACCGGCATGGTCACCGCGACGGCGATGCCGAGCTGGTTGAGCGCCGCGATGACGCCCAGCGCGACGATGAAGCCGTACGTGATGCCGCCCAGCACCCGGGTGTACGGCCGCTCGCCCAGCGCGCCGGTGACCAGGCCGCGCACGGCCTTGCCGATCGCGGCGGCCACGAGCACCAGCACGATCGCCACGACGATGCGCGGCAGGTACGCGATCACGTCGTTGAGCAGGGCGCTCACCGCGTTCCCGGTGCCGAACACGCCGAACGCGAGCTGCAACGCGATCAGCAGCACGAAGTAGTAGACGAGCTTGACGATCAGGTTGGACGCGTCGATCGGCGAGCGCGACATCGCCCCGCCCAGGCCCGACCGCTCCACGAGCCGGTCGAACCCGACCCGCTTGAGCAGGAACCCGACGGCCTTCGCCAGGGCCTTGGCGATCAGCCAGCCGATCAGCAGCACGACCAGGAAGCCCAGGAGCTTCGGCACGAACGTGGCGATCATCGCCCACGCCTGCCCGAGTCCATCGGTGATCTGGGAGCCCACGACGGCCCTCCTTCGCTTCTCGCTTGTCGGGATCGTTTCTCAGCCGGCATCACCCGGCAACCTGAAGTGGTGGCACGAAAGGGTGACTGGCGTGGCGGTTCCCGCGCCGGCAGTCCAGAGTGGAATCACCGGTGGGGACCGGGGAGAGGGAAACGCCCGGCGCGAGGTTCTCGCGCCGGGCGTTTTCGCGTGGTGGGGCCGCGGTGTCAGAACCACGCCGCCAGGCCGCGACCGTCCAAATAAGCCTTCACGTGCAGGGCCGACGACGGCGCGCCCACGTCCGGCCGCGGGTCGCCGGGGCACGACGTGCTGCTGCCGGGCAGCACGCCCCGCACCAGGTACCGGTTGACCACGCGGTCGACGCACGCGTTGCCGCTGCCGTACAGGCCGTGCTTGCCCTCGTCCCGCACGGTGACCAGGTTGTGCCGCAGCCGCTCGGCCAGCGCCGGCCCGCTCTCGTACTGCGTCTGGGTGTCTCCCTCGGCCTGCACGATCACCCCGACGGGGTAACCGTCGCGCTTCAGCTCCACCGCCGGCTCGGGCGGGGTGAACCGGCGGAACGCGCACGTGGTCGGCGCCGCCCGCAGCACGCCGAAGCCGTACGGGTAGCGGTCGCGGAAGACCCTCATGTCCTCGTAGTAGGTCTCCAGGTCGGTCGGCCAGTCCACCTCGCACGTGACCGTGTTGAACACGCCGGAGACCAGGTCCTTGTCCGCCTCGCCGGACATCAGCGCGCCCGCCTCGGACGGCTCGCCGGCGCGCAGCTGGGCCACCACCGCGGCCAGGTCGGACCACAGTGGACGGTAACGCGCGCCGACGCCGACGGCCGAGTCGAAGCGGGTCCGGTTCGACTCGCCGACCGGTTTCACCGCGAGGGACGCCGCGACGCCCTCGACGGTGCCCAGCACCTCCGCGGCGGTCGCGCCGAGCGCGAACCGGTCGTGGTGCCGCGCGGCCCACTCCGCCCACGCCTCGACGTTGCGCCGGTACGCCACCGCCTGCTCCATGAACTGCTCGCGCCAGATCCACTCCGGGTGCACGGCCGAGTCGAGCACGCTGCGGTCCAGCCGCGCGGGGAACAGGCTGCCGTACACCGCGCCGAGGTAGGTGCCGTACGAGTAGCCCAGGTAGTTGATCTTCTCCTCGCCCAGCACCGCGCGCACCACGTCGAGGTCCCGGGCGGTGTTCGCGGTGTTGATGAACGGCCGGATGCCGCCGGCGGCGCGGTGGCACGCGTCCTCGGCCGCCTGCGCCTCGGCGGCCCACTTCGGGAACTCCGAGTCGGCCGGCCGGGTGTCGAGCGAGGCCAGCGCGGGCACGGTGCGGCAGGTCAGGGCGGTCGAGCCGCCGACGCCGCGCGGGTCGAACCCGATCAGGTCGTAGACCTGGGCCACCTCGCTGTTGGCCAGGAACGCGGGCATGCCCAGGCCCGAGCCGCCCGGACCGCCGGGGTTGAGCACCAGCACGCCCCGCCTGCGCGCGGCGTCGGCGGCCTTGCGCCGGCTGATCACGAGCGAGATCCGGTCCGCCTGCGGCCGGGCGTAGTCCAGCGGCAGGACCAGTTCGGCGCACTCCAATGCCTGCTTGCACGGCGACCAGGTGAGCGGCTGCGAGTGGAACTCCGCCAGCGGATCGCTGCGCGCCGTCCCGAACGACGGCGTGACCACCGTCGCCAGCACGGTGGCGACCACCAGTCCGACTGACATGTACCTGCGCACGGCACCCTCCCGAACGAGCCGGTCAGAACGCCACCGACGGTAGGACGATCAGCGCGCAGCGTCAGGATGAGTCACTCGTTGGTGTCGGCCTCCGCCGCCCGTGCGATCGTGTGCGGTATGACCAGCTCAACCGCGTTGTCGCGGGCCACCTTGCGGACCCTGCAACGGGCGTCGGGCGACCTGGCCGCCGCGAGCGTGGCCGAGATGGAGGCGCGCCTGCCGTGGTTCCGGCGGATGCCCGCCGACCAGCGGGCCGGTGTGCTGCTGCTGATCCAGAACGGCGTCGCCGGGTTCGTGTCCTGGCTGCACGACCCGCAGCAGGCGATCCGGCTGACCGCCGAGGCGTTCCGCTCCGCGCCCAAGGACATCTCGCGGTGGGTGAGCCTGCGGCAGACCGTGGAGCTGGTGCGGATCGCGCTGGAGCTGTTCGAGGAGCTGCTGCCGAGGCTGGCCGAGAGCGAGGCCGAGCGCGCGTTGCTGACCGAGGGCGTGCTGCGGTACGGCCGGGAGATCGCGTTCTCCGCGGCCACCTCCTACGCCGCGGCGGCCGAGGCGCGCGGCGCGTGGGACGCCCGGCTGGAGGCGCTGGTCGTGGACGGCATCGTGCGTGGCGACGCGGAGGAGTCGCTGCTGTCGCGGGCCACCGCGCTGGGCTGGGACCCGGCGGCGGAGGCGACCGTGCTGGTGGGCAACCCGCCGTCGGACGACCCGCCCGCGGTGGTGTTCGAGGTGCGCAGCCGGGCGGCCCGGATCGGGCGGCCGGTGCTGCTGAGCGTGCAGGGCTCGCGGCTCGTGGTGGTGCTGGGCGGCGAGACGGAGCGGGGCGAGTCGCTGGTCCGGATGTCCGACGCGTTCGGCCCCGGCCCGGTGGTGGCGGGGCCGACCGTGACGAGCCTGGCCGACGCGCACCGCAGCGCCGGCGACGCGCTGTCCGGGCTGCGCGCGGTGGTGGGGTGGCCCGGCGCGCCGCGGCCGGTGCGCTCGCTGGACCTGCTGCCGGAACGGGCGCTGGCGGGCGACCCGGAGGCGGAGTGGCAGCTGGTGGACCGGGTGGCCCGGCCGCTGGAGGAGGCGGGCGGCGCGCTGCTGGAGACCGTGGACACGTTCCTCGAAGTGGGCGGGGTGCTGGAGGCGTGCGCGCGCAAGCTGTTCGTGCACCCGAACACCGTCCGCTACCGGCTCAAGCGGGCCACCGAGCTCACCGGGAGGAACGCCAACGACCCCCGTGACGCCCTGGTGCTGCGGGTCGCGTTGTCCGTGGGGCGGCTCGCCCGCGCCCGCGGGTTGTGGTGACCTCGACCGGGTGTGACGCACGACGCATGTCCGGTTTGGGGGCTCATCGACAACACGCAAGGTCGTTCTACGTTCATCTCCGAGTCACATTTGTAGACACCCTACAACGCTTGGTCTCGGGTTTCGTCCGTGGCGACATCACCGGAAACCGCCGCGACCGTGTTCAGTGAGCGGGTGATCGCGCTCCTCGCCCCCGGACAGGGGTCCCAGACACCCGGCATGCTCACCCCCTGGCTCGACGTCGAGGGTGCCGCCGAGCGCGTCGCCGCGTGGTCCGAGGCGACCGGTCTCGACCTGGCCCGGCTGGGCACCACGGCGGACGCGGACGAGATCAAGGACACCGCCGTCACCCAGCCGCTGGTGGTGGCGCTCGCCCTGCTGGCCTACGAGGAGCTGCGCCGCCGCGTCGAGCTGCCCGCCGACACGATCGTCGGCGGCCACTCCGTCGGCGAGCTGGCCGCCGCCGCCATCGCGGGCGTGCTGAGCACCGACGACGCCGTGGCGCTGGCCGCCGTGCGCGGCGCCGAGATGGCCGCCGCCTGCGCCCTGACGCCGACCGGCATGGCCGCGGTGCTCGGCGGCGACGAGGACGAGGTCCTCGCCCGCCTGGACGAGCTGGGCCTGGTCGGCGCGAACCGCAACGGCGCGGGCCAGATCGTGGCCGCCGGCCCGCTGGAGGCGCTGCAGGCGCTGGTCGAGCAGCCGCCCGCCCGCGCGAAGATCCGCACGCTGAAGGTCGCGGGCGCGTTCCACACCCACTACATGGCCCCCGCCGAGGAGGCGCTGCGCGCCCGTGCCGCCGGGATCGTGGCGAAGGACCCCGGGCTGCCGCTGCTGTCCAACGCCGACGGCGCCGTGGTCTCCGACGGCGACGAGGTGCTGAGCCGACTGATCTCCCAGGTGACCCGCCCCGTGCGGTGGGACGCCTGCCAGGCAACCCTGGCCGGGCGCGCCGTGACCGCGGTGGTGGAGCTGCCGCCGGCGGGCGCGTTGACCGGCCTGGCCAAGCGCGAACTGAAGGGCACACCCACCTTGGGCCTCAAGACCCCCGACCAGCTCGACCAGGTCGTCGAGATGATCACCGCGACACCGGCGGAGGTGGCCGAGTGACCACCTTCTCGGTCCCCACCGGCTCGATCGGCACCCGCATCCTCGGCCTCGGCAGCTACCAGCCCGAGACGATCGTCAGCAACCACGACCTCAGCCTGCGCATGGACACCTCGGACGAGTGGATCCGGGACCGGGTCGGCATCGTCAACCGCCGGATCGCCAAGCCCGACGAGCGGCTGGTGGACATGGCGGTCGAGGCGGGCGCCAAGGCCGTGGCCGACGCCGGGCTGTCGCCGTCGGACATCGGCGCGGTCATCGTGGCCACCTGCACCATGCCGTCCCAGATCCCCAACGCGGCGGCGCAGGTCGCCGACCGGATCGGGATCAAGGCCGCAGCCGCGTTCGACCTGAACGCCGCGTGCGCCGGGTTCTGCTACGCCCTCGGCACGGCCTCCGACCTGGTCCGCGCGGGCACGGCGAAGCACGTGCTGGTGATCGGCGCGGAGAAGCTGACCGACTGGGTCGACGCCGACGACCGGTCCACCGCGATCATCTTCGCGGACGGCGCGGGCGCGGCGGTCGTCGGCGCGGCCGACGAGCCGGGCATCGGCCCGGTGTCGTGGGGCAGCGCGGGCGACCTGGTGGACATGATCCACGTCAAGGACCGCGCGTCGTTCATCTTCCAGGAGGGCCAGTCGGTCTTCCGCTGGGCGACCACCCAGATCGCGCCGATCGCGCTCAAGGCGGTCGAGCTGGCCGGCCTGCAGGTGTCCGACGTGGACGTCTTCGTGCCGCACCAGGCGAACCTGCGGATCGTCGAGGCCATCGCCAAGCGCCTGCACGCCAAGGGTGCGCGCGAAGACCTGGTGATCGCTCGTGACATCGTGGACTCCGGCAACACCTCGTCCGCTTCGATCCCGCTCGCGCTGGACCACATGCGCGCGGCGGGAGAGGTGCGCAGCGGTGACGTGGCGCTGCTCGTCGGCTTCGGGGCCGGCCTGTCCTACGCGGGACAGGTCGTCCGGCTGCCGTGACCGCTATTCCAGACTCCGGTGGGACGACCCAGCCGGCGAAGCAAGAAGGAAGGGATTTTCAGTGAGCAACGAGGACATCCAGAAGGGGCTCGCCGAGATCGTCGAGGAGGTCGCCGGTGTCGAGGCGGCCGACGTGACGGCTGACAAGTCCTTTGTGGACGACCTGGACATCGACTCGCTGTCCATGGTGGAGATCGCCGTGCAGGCCGAGGACAAGTTCGGCGTGAAGATCCCGGACGACGAGCTGGCCAACCTCAAGACCGTGGGCGATGCGGTGAACTACATCGCCAGCAACGCATGACCAGTAGCAACGACGTCGTCGTCACCGGGCTGGGTGCCACCACCCCGCTCGGTGGCGATGTCGCCTCCACCTGGGACGCCCTCCTGGCCGGCCGCAGCGGCGTGCGCGCACTGACGGCCGACTTCGTGGAGCGCTTCGACCTGCCGGTGAAGATCGGCGCGCCGCTCGCGGTCGAGCCGACCGACGTGCTGCCGCGCGTCGAGGCGCGCCGGCTGGACCGCTGCGAGCAGGTCGCGGTGGTCGCCGCCCGCCAGGCGTGGGCGGACGCGGGCTTCGGCGACGACGACGTCGACCCCGAGCGGCTCGGTGTCGTGGTGGGCACCGGCATCGGCGGCGCGATGACGCTGCTCGACCAGGACGACCTGATCGAGGCGTCGGGCCTGCGCAAGGTGTCGCCGCTGACCGTGCCCATGCTCATGCCCAACGGCCCGGCCGCGCACGTCGGCCTGGACCTGAAGGCCCGCGCGGGCGTGCACGCGCCGGTGTCGGCCTGCGCGTCCGGCGCCGAGGCGCTGGCCTGGGCGTACCGGATGCTGAAGTCGGGCGAGGCGGACGTGGTCGTGGCCGGTGGCGCGGAAGCGTGCATCACCACCATCACCATGGCCGGGTTCATCCAGGCCCGGACCATGAGCACCCGCAACGACGACCCGGAACGCGCGTCGCGCCCGTTCGACGTCAACCGGGACGGGTTCGTGCTCGGCGAGGGCGCCGGGATCATGGTGCTGGAGCGCGAGGACTTCGCCCGCGCCCGCGGCGCCCGGATCTACGGCAGGCTCGCGGGCATCGGCACCAGCTCCGACGGCCACCACATTACCGCGGCCGACCCGGAGGGCATCGGGCAGTCCCGGGCCATCGCGAAGGCGATCCGCACCGCGGGCGTCGACCCGGCCGACGTGGGCCACGTCAACTGCCACGCGACGTCCACCCCGGTGGGCGACGTGATCGAGCCGCAGGCCGTGCGCCGGGCGGTGGGAGACCACCCGGTGCTGACCGCGCCCAAGGGCAACCACGGCCACCTGCTGGGCGCCTCGGGCGCGGTGGAGGCGATCACCACGCTGCTGTCGGTCCGCGACGGCATCGTGCCGCCGACGCTGAACCTGGAGAACCAGGACCCGAAGGTGCAGCTGGAGGTCGTCACCGGCGAGCCGCGCAAGATCGACCTGATCGCCGCGGTCAACAACTCGTTCGGGTTCGGCGGGCACAACGTCTCGCTCGTCTTCACCCAGGCCTGAGCACTCCGGGCCCGACGTCTCACGAGGAGCTTCGCGATGACTGCCCTTGCGGCCCGACCGGTGGACCCCGGGGCGGACGGCGGGACCGACCCGCGCGACCCGGAGGTCCGGCTCGCGCAACTGCTCGACCCGGGGTCGATCGCGCCGCTGCGGCCCCGCGACGGCAGCGGCATGGTCGCCGTGCGCGGTCGGATCAACGGCGCGAAGGTCGTGGCCTACTGCAGCGACGCCACGCGCATGGGCGGCGCGTTGGGGTCCGAGGGGTGCGGGCACATCGTGGAGGCGATCGACATCGCGGTGCGCGAGCGCACCCCGGTGATCGGCGTCTGGCACTCCGGCGGCGCGCGGCTGCCGGAGGGCGTGGAGTCGCTGGACGGCATGGGCCGGATGTTCGCCGCGATGATCCGGGCGTCCGGTCGGGTGCCGCAGATCTCCGTGGTGGTCGGCCCGGCGGCGGGCGGCGGCGCGTACGGCCCGGCGCTGACCGACGTGGTGATCATGGCCCCGGCCGGCAAGGTGTTCGTGACCGGGCCGGACGTGGTCCGGTCGGTGACCGGCGAGCAGATCGACATGGACGGGCTGGGCGGCGCGGAGGCGCACGGGCGCAAGTCCGGCGTCGTGCACGTGGTCGCCGACGACGAGCCGGACGCCTACCGGCGGGCGCGGCGGCTCACCGGCCTGTTCGCCCAGCCGGGCGTGTTCGACCTGCACTCGGTGCCCGACGGCGACGACCTGCGCGCGCTGCTGCCGGAGCAGCCGCAGCGGGCCTACGACGTCAAGCCGCTGGTGCGCGCGATCCTGGACGACGACTCGTTCGAGGAACTGCAGGCGAAGTGGGCGGCGAACATCGTGGTCGGTCTGGGCCGGCTCGGTGGCCGCACGGTCGGCGTGATCGCGAACAACCCGATCCGCAAGGGCGGCTGCCTGGACTCGCTGTCGGCGGAGAAGGCGGCGCGGTTCGTGCGCATGTGCGACGCGTTCGGCGTGCCGCTGCTGGTGCTGGTGGACGTGCCGGGCTACCTGCCGGGCGTCGGCCAGGAGTGGGACGGCGTGGTGCGGCGCGGCGCGAAGCTGCTGCACGCGTTCGGCGAGGCCGTCGTGCCGCGGGTGACGCTGGTGACCCGCAAGTCGTACGGCGGCGCGTACATCGCGATGAACTCGCGGTCGCTGGGCGCCACGGCGGTGTTCGCGTGGCCGATCGCCGAGGTGGCCGTGATGGGCGCCAAGGCCGCGGTCGGCATCCTGCACCGCAAGAAGCTGGCCGCCGTGCCGGACGAGGAGCGGGAGGCGCTGCACGCCGAGCTCGTGGCGGAGCACGAGCGGATCGCGGGCGGCGTGGACCGCGCGATCGCGATCGGTGTGGTGGACGAGGTCGTGGAGCCGACGCGGACGCGGCGCAAGCTCGCGGAGGCCCTGGCGGCGGCGCCCGCCGGGCGGGGCGCGCACGGCAACATCCCGCTGTAGGCGGGACCGGTGTGGGTGGGGTCGTTCCGTCGGGGGGCGACCCCACCGCCGTGTCAGCAGGCGGTGAACTGGGACGTGGAGCCCTCGGTGCCGAGGTCGACCCGCAGCGCGTCGCGGTCCACCTGCAACGGGTAGACCACGCGCCAGTGGATGCAGTCGGCCTGGAGGTCGGCGGGCGCCTTGGCGACGTCCTGCGTGCTGGTGAACGTCATGAGCACCCGCAGCCTGGTCGGTGACACCGACTCCACCCGGTGCACCAGGATCGACCCGTCGCGCGAGCTCTCGTAGTCCGAGAGCCACCGCGACTTCGGCGTCTGGCCCACCCGGTGCGCGGTCACGGTCTTGGCCCACTGCTCGTAGTCGTGGTCGTTGATGGCGTCGAAGAACTGCTGGAGCACCTCGCGCACGCGTTCGCCGTCCGGGTGCTGCGCCGCGTCGGCGCTGAGCCGCACCGTGCCGCTGCCCGGCTGCGCGCTGCGCGGCACGGGCTCCGACGACCCCGAAGCGGTCGCCACGACCTCGTCGTCCGGCACGACCGCGGGCCGCTGGTAGACCTCGCGCGCCAGCACGCCGACGCCCGCCGTCGCGGCGGCGACCAGCAGCACGGCGGGCAGCACGAGTCTCGCGGACACCTCAGGAGCGTGCCACAACCCCCGTCCGCGCCCGGAACCACCCGTACGGCCCAGCGGTTGCCCCGAACGATGCGGTTCAACCCGACGGACACGGCTACCGACAATGGTCACGACGTGAAGCCGAAGCCCCTTTCCCACCACTTTGCGGGTTCATCGGAGCAAAAATCGCGTCCGAACGTCGCAGACCACGACGCGACAACGGTCCGTGACCGAACCCGCAATTCAGCGGACAAAGAAGAAAACCCCAGGTCGCCACGCCGCAAACCGATGAACGATCGCGTTTCGTTTAGGTGTTGTTCGCCTGCCGTTTCCGCTGCATCGAGTGCTCAAACATGACGATCGGGTGAACCTTGCGAACCTGAGTCCACCGGCAGTGTCAATCCGAGGAAAACTCATTAGCTCGTACGGACGACGACACCCCCCGAAATGGTGGATTGGCTTCACCGGCGTCGTCGTGCGGGAATATGCCGGTCGAAGAAATTGCAAGGAGGCGAAATCCGGTGGATCTCCGCTATGAGGCGTACTGCTTCGCGGACCGTCTCTTCTACGACGTCCAAAGCCACGCGGAAACCGCCGACGACGATTTCTCGCAGGTGCTGCCGGCGCTGCCGGAGGGGTGGTCGCAGGGCGACCGCAACATCTGGCGGCACACCTACCCGCGGGACGTGCCCCTGCCGAAGCAGGGCTGGAAGATCCACGTCTCGGCGACCGTGCTGAACGCGGGCGAGGTCCTGCTGAAGTCCTACGAGTACCTGGTGGCCCGCCGCATCCCGTTCAAGTACCTGCGCACCAGGTCCATCGTGCTGGCCCGCAACTCGAAGTACGCGCCCCGTGAAGGCAGCGGCAAGCTCATCACGATCTACCCGGCCGACGAGTCCCAACTGGAGTCGACGCTGCGGGAGCTGTCCGACATTCTCCGGGGCCAGCCGGGCGCCTACATCCTGAGCGACCTCCGCTACGGCGCCGGCCCGTTGTTCGTCCGCTACGGCGGGTTCGTCGAGCAGTGGCTGGAGAAGGACGGCAAGCGCGTGCTGGCCATCGAGGGCCCGGACGGCACGCTCGTGCCCGACCAGCGCAAGCCGACTTTCTGGACACCGGAGTGGGTGAAGATCCCGGCGTGCCTGGAGGAGCACCTGGCCGTGCGCCGGGCGGGCAGCGCGGACGAGTTCCCCTACCGGGTGCTCCGCTCGCTGCACTTCTCCAACGGCGGCGGCGTGTACGAGGCGATCCGCAAGTCCGACGACCGGCGGGTGGTGCTCAAGGAGGCCAGGCCGCACTCGGGCCTGGACCGGCTGAACGTCGACGCGGTCGCCCGCCTGCACCGCGAGCACGAGATGCTGGAGCTGGTCGCGGGCGTCCCGGGCGTGCCCGAGGTGTTCGAGCGCTTCACGGCGTGGGAGCACGAGTTCATGGCCATGTCCGAAGTGCCCGGTCGCCCGCTCGGCCAGTGGCTCGGGCAGCACTACCCGCTCACCCACCACGAGGTCTCCGACGAGGCGGTCGCCGCCTACACCGAGCGCGCGCTGAAGATCATCGCCGACGTCGAGCGGATCATCGGCGACGTGCACGCCCGCGGCCTGGTGTTCTGCGACCTCCACCCGCTCAACATCCTGGTGGACGACGACGACTCCATCTCGCTGATCGACTTCGAGCTGGCGTTCCGCGTCGAGGAGGACAAGAAGCCCACGCTCGGCTCGCCGGGCTTCCAGGCGCCGCCGGACCGCAGCGGCTTCGAGATCGACGAGCACGCCCTCGCCGCGCTGCGCCTGTACGTCTTCCTGCCGCTCATCACCATCCTCGAACTCGCGCCGGTGAAGCTGCGGACCCACGTCGACTTCGTCCGGCGCCGGTTCGGCCTGTCCGACGAGTACTGCGCGAAGATCCTCGCCGGCATGGAGCGCCGCGTCGACCCGCCGACCGAGTCGCCCACGACCGCGCTGGACGCGCCGGAGCCGGAGCTGCCGGTGGTGCTCAAGATGGTCGCGGCGGCGATCCTGGCCAGCGCCACCCCGCAGCGCGACGACCGGCTGTTCCCCGGTGACGTGGAGCAGTTCGAGACCGGCGGGGCCACCTTCGGCTACGGCGCGGCGGGCGTGCTGCACGCGCTGGACGTCACGGGTCAGGGCCGGTTCCCCGACCACGAGCGGTGGCTGCTGGAGGCCGTGCGCCGCGACCCGCCGAAGGAGCCCGGCTTCTTCAGCGGCGCCCACGGCATCGCGTACGTGCTGGAGGAGTTCGGCCACCACGACCTCGCGGGCGAGTTGGTCCGCTCCTACGCCGCGATGGTGCCCGACACCGAGGACCACGGTCTCGGCTCCGGCCTCGCGGGCATCGCGCTCAACCTGCTGCACTTCGCCGGCACGCGCGACGACGAGACCTACGCCGAGCAGGCGCTCGAGCTGGCCGAGCGCCTGGACACCGCGCTGGCGAACGTCGAGCCGCCCGGTGACAAGGCCCGCGCGGGCCTGGACCACGGCTGGTCCGGTCCCGCGCTGCTGTTCCTGCGCCTGTTCGAGCGCACCGGCGACCGGCACTGGCTGGACGTGGGCGTCAAGGCGCTGGAGCGCGACCTGGCCGAGACGATGATCGCGTTGGACGGCTCGACGCAGGTCCGGGACGGCACCGCCCGCACCCTGCCCTACGTCGGCACCGGCAGCGCGGGCATCGCCCTGGTGCTCAACGAGTTCCGCCTGGTCGAGCCGGACCTGCCGGTGCTGGAGAAGCTGCCGGACCTGCTCAGCGCCACGACCGGCGAGTTCGTCATCCAGCCCGCGCTGATGCTGGGCCGGGCCGGTCTGCTGGCCACCCTCGTGCACACCGGCGGGCCCCGGCGCGCGATCGACCGGCACCTCGCCTCGCTCTCCTGGCACGCCATCCCCTACCAGGGCGGACTGGCGTTCCCCGGCATCCAGCTCCGGCGGTTGTCGATGGACCTGAACACCGGTGGGGCGGGCGTGCTCCTGGCGCTCGGCACCCTCGCGAACGGCACCCCGATGTTGCCGTTCCTCAAAGCCCCGGCCCTCGCGGGTCGGTAGCAGTACCCCGATCCAGTCCCCCCGACCAAGGAGTTACCACCATGGACTTCATCCTCGACCTGCAGGACCTGGAGACCCCCGAGGCCGCCTCCAACGCGATGGCGTCGGGCGGCAGCAGCAGCGGTGGCGGCGGCAGCACCTCCGCCTCCGGCCTGTCCCTGCTGGGCTGCGGCGCGCACTCCACCGTCAGCCTCGTGATCTGCTAGTTCGACTCGCAACTCCGCTGCACCCCGGGTGAGCGGCGCAGTCGAAGTGCGCCGCTCACCCGTTACCCAGGGGGGTTCGACGGCATGCCGTCGAACACAAAGGAACAACCACCGGGGGGGGGAAAGTGTTGAAAGAAAAAAGTATATAAGGGGGGTGGGCGGGGAAAAAAAAAAAG